>JAJQHZ010000066.1 GCA_021199475.1 Lachnospiraceae bacterium | reverse complement strand
ACCGGAAAATGCTGCTGCTCAGGTAAAACGTATTCGAAAAAAAGCACGTTCATTGGCAAGCATGCCGGAACGCTATGTTTTGGTTGAATGGGAGCCTTGGCACTCGATGGAAGTACATAAATTGCCGGTGGATAATTTTATTATATATTATCAGGTTAAGGCTGAAGAGAACGTTGTTAATGTTGTTCGAGTGTTTTATGGCGGGAGAGATATCGAAAATATTGTAAAAGGAACCACAGGATTGGACTACTGAATCATCTGCATCGGGAGATGAAAGAAAGAGGCGCAAGACAGGGAGATTTGGTAAACCAAACCCTTTTTCGTGAGCAATAAATTTGTGGAGACTGGAAACAACACGTGGATATGGCGAAGCTTCCCGTATCATAAAAACAGCGGGGAAAATCCCCGCCATTTTTATTCTATTCGATCGAAGAGGCTTCCCTGCATTTCAGTATATCATCGTAGAAATCCCGCATTTCCTTCTGGGAGTCAAAGATGGCTACGAACATCTGGTTTCCCATTGCGCCGGAGAGGGCGTCTGGTATGCGCTCGGCCATCTTGACGTGGCTGCCGTATTTCTGAAGGATGTCATCCTTTGAGAGAACGAAGTCCTTGCCGTCACGGCGTCCGGCGAAAGCGCAGTAGGCGTGGCCGCCGACCGGCATGGTGGAGCGGTCGAACGCGACCATGTCGGCCCAGATCTTGTACACATCGGTGCTGTGTGCGAAGTCAATCATGTCCGGAGTCACACCGCCGCTCGGACGCATATTGACCTCGAGCGCGACCAGATCGCCCTTTTTGCCGAGCCCATCCTGATCCTGCTGGAGGCGGAAAAACTCGAAATGGACGAATCGGCTCTTTACGCCGAAGCTTTTTACTGTAGCGCGCCCGGCTGCGCGGGTGTCGTCAGGCAGGTTTTTGAGAATGTAAAACAGGGCGTTGTCCGATTTGTTCACAATGTCCATGATGGACTCCGGCGTGACGTTGCCGGTCTCGAACATCGGCTCACCTTTCGAGTCGATGATGGCGTCGTAGGAATTCACCTCACCCTGCACAAATTCTTCCATTATGTAGGCTGTGTTTGGCCATTTCAGCTCAAAAAATTCGCTCATCTGTGCATCGTTTTCCAGTTTAAATGTATGCGATGCGCCTACACCATTGTCCGGCTTGGCCACGACCGGATAGCCGACTTCTTTTGCAAACGCGAGGCAGTTCTCCAGCGTATCGACCATATGGTAGCGAGCGACCGGGATACCGGCTTTCCGGTAAAAATCCTTCATGCGCGATTTGAATTTCACGTTCGGGATGTCCGCCACCTGAAAACCGGTCGTGATATTGAAATCCGTGCGAAGCTTTGCGTCGCGCTCCAGCCAGTATTCGTTGTTGGACTCCAGCCAGTCAATCCGCCCGTGCTTGTAAATCAGAAACGCGACCGCGCGGTAAACCTCATCGTCATTTTCCAGATTGCTTACCTTATAATATTCGTTCAGGCTGTCTTTTAAATCGGCGGACAGCTCATCGTACGGCGCATCGCAGATGCCGAGTACATTCAGACCGTTCTTTTTCAGCTCGCGGCAAAACTGCCAGTAGTTCGCCGGAAAGTTTGGTGAAATAAAAATAAAATTCTTCATGACGTTTTCTCCCTCGTTTATGATGAACTCTGCGTGTTTCATCTTTATTCTGATCCGTATTTTCAATAAAAACTGTTTTTACATTTTGTGCTGAGCAGTGATCTTACTTGTTTTGGCAGACCCTCTCTGCAGTCCGTATTCAACTTTGGGGTTTATGGATGGTGTGAATTATGCAACCTGATTTTCTCCAAGCAGGTACGGCACGAAATAGGCCACCTGCTGATACCACCAGTTCCAGTCGTGGCTGACGTCATACCCCCACAGATCGACCCAGGCATGGATGCCCTTATCCTCCAGGATCTGCTTCAGGTTTCTGGTATATTCCGGCACCTCCCACGGTCCCTGCCCGCAGCAGATGATGGCCCGCTTCTGGTTATAAAGGGAGATGAACGGATGATCCTTCGGCATGCCGCCGAGGTAATCGACCGGGGAATTCCGGTAGACAAGGTCGTCCATGTAAGAGCCGAAGCCGTACTCCGTCGAGTAGAGCCCGGAGAGCGCCAGCAGGCCGTCGAACAGATCCGGTCGGCGGAAAAACAGGTTCGCCGCATGCGTGGCACCGAGGCTGCACCCGAAGAGCATGATTCCGGGATAGCCTTCCCAGCCATTCCAGTCATTGACCAGCTGCCGCAGCGACGGGACCAGCTCGTCCGTGATATAGGTAATCCACTGTTCATAGCGCTCGATGCGCCATCTGGCGTCGCCGCAGGGGTTCGACCACGTCTCTGTATCAACCGTGTCAATGGCACAGACCAGAATCTCGCCATTCTCAATCCAGGGTGCCCACGCGTCCGTCATGCGGAAGTTCTCAAAATCATAGAAGCGTCCGTCCTGACAGGGAATGTAGATGACAGGACGTCCCGCGTGGCCGTAAATCTTGCACTCCATCTCCCGCCCAAGTGTGGGGCTGTATTCTTTGAAGTATTGTGTATTCATGAAAGAGTTCCTTTCTTAAACTTCCGGCCCGCCTTGCGGGCACTGTCAAATATAAACGTCGGCTGATGTCGATATTATTTCAGCCATGTAATGATTATACTGTGATGGCCGCGAAAATTCAAGAAAATATGAACGGGTAATCAGCCTCGTGGGATAAGCCGCCACGTAAAAAAAGGAATAGAAAGCCCCGGATTGGCAGATCCGGGGCTTTCATTTTGGTACTATGAATGCAATTTCCTTCGTTCGTTGACAAGTATAACATGGATTGCTGAAAAGTTCAATACTGGTAGTATAAATTAATGCAAATTTAAGATTTACAATTTACTATGAAAGGATTATCGAATTTCATACATCAGCGTCTCCATGAAAAACGGAATCTGCTGCTCCCAGCTCGCCTCGCAGTGCGTTCCGCCCGGGACAATCCGGCAATTCAGCAGCACACCCTTTTCCAGAAGCTTAGCGGCAATCTGCCCAAAACTCCGCAGCGCGTCCTTGTGATTTGTCAGTTCCTTTTCACCATAATCCATATAAAGCACGGAGCCGGACGGGAGATCCACATCTTCAATCATCTCAGAAATTCCATCTGTGGACACCCAGAGAGAAGGAGAGAGCGCCGCAGCGCGTGAAAAATAAGGGGAGTATTCCAGAAGCGCGTACAGGCTCATCAGTCCGCCCATCGAGCTCCCGGCGATAAAGGTATGCTCCCGGTCGGGCAGGGTGCGGTAGCGCCGGTCAATCTCTTTTTTAAATGTATGTACCATCCAGTCCATCGTGATCTCGCCCCTGGCCTCGATTTTTCCAAAAGCGGGATCCTCAAACGGAAACGGCGTGTATTCCTTCAGCCGCCCAAAATCCGGGCTGTGATTGCATTCCACGGCCGCGATGATGAGTGGCGTGCCGGTCGCGTCCATATACTCCTTCATCCCCCAGCATTTGCCGTAGGTCGCATCCGAATCAAAAAACACATTGTGCCCGTCAAACATATAAAGAACCCCGTACCGCCGCTCCGGTTCAAAATCATAAGACTCCGGGAGATATACATATACCCCGCGTCTCTCATCGCCGGTCAGCTCAGGGATTGCGATTGTCCATTTATCAACCATGTCGTTCGACCTTCCTTCTATTATCACAATCTGCTGGTGTTGCCTTGCTTCAGCAGTTTCTTTCGAAGTTCTCCATTGATTATACTGTGATGCGTGTAAAAATTCAAGAATAAATGGTAGTCGGTCATTACCTCATCAAATGGTTAGACGGCGACAGATAACGGTCAGGTAATCAGCCTCGTGGAATAAGCCGCCACGCAAAAAAAGGAATAGAACCCTCGTGCACTATTGGCAGAAATTGTTTTTTGTGGTAGGATACGCATACTTCGATAAGAAATGGGGGGTGTCCTGTGATGAAAACTGCATTAACGATTGCCGGGAGTGACTCGAGCGGGGGCGCGGGGATTCAGGCGGATATCAAAACGATGATGGCAAATGGCGTGTACGCGATGAGCGCGATAAACGCCCTGACGGCCCAGAATACGACAGGGGTGGCGGATATTATGAATGTCACTCCGGCGTTTCTGGCAAAGGAGCTGGACTGTGTGTTTACGGACATTTATCCGGATGCGGTGAAGATTGGAATGGTTTCGGAGAAAGCACTGATTCGGACGATTGCGGAAACGCTTCGGAAGTATCATGCCCGGAATGTGGTCGTGGACCCGGTGATGGTAGCGACAAGCGGGGCGAAGCTGATTGACGATGACGCGGTCGAAACGCTGAAAGCGGAGCTGTTTCCGCTCGCGGACGTCCTGACACCGAATATTCCGGAGACAGAACTCCTGACCGGACAAAAAATCGTAACGGAGGAGGACCGGATCGCGGCCGCCCGGGAGCTCTCGGAACGCTATTCCTGCGCGGTGCTCTGCAAGGGCGGACACAGCTTTCACGATGCGGACGACCTTCTGTACTGGAATGGAAAAACATACTGGTTCCATGGAGAGCGGATTGCCAATCCGAACACGCACGGGACCGGCTGCACCTTATCCTCTGCCATTGCGTCCAATCTCGCAAAGGGCGATCCTCTGGATGCGGCAATCCGCCGGGCAAAGGAGTACATCAGCGGAGCGCTCGCCGACATGCTGGATCTGGGAGCCGGAAGCGGCCCGCTGAATCATGGATTTGCCTGGCAGGGAGGATTTATGGAGTGAAAAAATCTAATCATCATACTCCGCTTCAAATTCAATCATCGCGCCGGTGACTGCGTTTATTTCGCATTCGTACTCCATCTGCCCCTGGTAGAACTCGATTTCATAGACCATGATGCCGTCTTCTTTGTCGAGCTTGGCCTTTTTGAAGGTCACATCGGCCTCGGAAAGGCCGGCTTTTTCCAGGGCAATCGCCTTGGCTTCATCCAGGCTGATGTTGGTACCGGAGGAACCGGAATCTGCGGATGCATTGGGAGAATCCGATGATTCTGTGGCGGATCCTGCATTGGCAGAATCCGCGTTCGTCTCAGTCCCAGTAGTTTCATTTCCGCTATTTTGGCTTGCCCCCGGAAGCACCTCTACAGAAAAGTCCAGAATGTCGCCGGTCTCCGAGCTGATTTCGTATTCGTATTTCCTGCTTTCGGAGGAAAATTCGAACTCATAGACAGCCAGACTGTCGTCCTGGTCAGATTTTTCCTTTGTAAAGGTGACGAGTGCGAGCTCTTCCTCTGAAAGCCCGGTATGCGCCAGCGCAATCTCTTTTGCTTCATCAGATGTGATGGAGCTGCCCGAGGTCACGGATGCGGCCAGTGAAGCTTTCAGGCTCACGTATTCCACAGATTTTTGGAGTACGCTTCCGTCATAAGCATCAATGTGGTATTCATATTCCGTGCCGTCCATGGTGAAATCTACGTCATAGAGGAACTGACCGTCCTCCTGGTCGAACTCGGTGAAGAGTGCTTCTGCGTCAGCCGGGTCAATGCCAGCATCAGCAAATGCATAGTTCCGGGCAGCTTCTGCGCCGATGACGGAGCCGGAAGCAGTTTCCGCTGCTGCGGAATCGGAGCGGGAAGTGCCCTCCTCGGCAATGGATTCGGTCCCGGTATCTGCAGAGCTGACGGAACGCCCTGCCTCCTCGGCGAAAGCGATTCCTGTCGGTGCGAACGCGAGCAGGGCCGCTATGCAGGTCATGGAAAGAATGGTTCGTCCGGTTGCTTTGAGATGGTTCATAATGTTGTTTGTCATAGTGTTGTCCTCCTTTTTTTGAATTTGCAGGGCTGCTACAGGTGCCTGCACGAAGTAAACGGCTGAATGTCATTTCCTCTGATCATTTGCTTTGATCATTTGCTTTGATCATTTGCTTTGATCATTTGTTTTGATCATTTGCTCTGATTGTTTGCTTTGATCAGAGGAAACAAAGGATTGTTTCTTTGTTGACTACACTATAACAGCTGATTATTAGAGGAACATTAGAGGGACATTAAAATTCAATTAGAAAAAACGTGTAAAACCAGCGTGAACGTACTCCCTTCTCCGGGCGTACTTTCAACGGTGATTTCTCCGTTGTGATAGGCAGCGATTTCCTTTACCATCGCGAGGCCGAGCCCGTTTCCCTTTCCGGAACGGGAGGCATCTGCCTGATAAAACCGGCGAAAGATATGCAGAAGATCTTTTTCGGCGATGCCGATGCCGTTATCCTGCACGGAGAGGATGACGGAAGCGTTCATGCGATTTTTCTGCTCAGGGTGAGGAGCCGATTTTGTGCCATTTTCCGGTGCGCGCAGAGAGACGGAATCGGTGCTGCGGCCGTGTGCGGAAGGATTGGAAAAGTCGATCGCGGTGCTGCGGCCGTGTGCGGAAGAATTAGAAAAGCCGATCGCGGTGCCGGTATACAGACGTACCTTTATAAATCCTCCCGCCTTGCCATACCGGTAGGCATTGCTGATCAGGTTGGTAAGGAGGCGTGTCATGAGCTCCTGGTTTCCGCAGATCGAAATGTCCGCTTCCGCTTCGCAGGTCAGAGTGATCGCGTTTTCCTGAATCAACGCCATATCATAACAGACCCCTTCAACAAGCGCGGTCAGATCAAACTCCTCGTTCGCATAGCGCTCCGGCTGCAGCTCCAGGCGGGTAAAATCCAGCATATCGCGGATCAGGCGGCTCATTTTTTTGCCCTGCCGCCAGATGACGTTGAGTGCTTCCTCGTATTCAGCAGGGGTGTGCGGTTCTTCCAGAGTCAGCTCACACTGCGCGTTGATGACGGAAACGGGCGTCCGCAGCTCATGGGAAGCGTCGGAGACGAACTGCTGCTCGGCCTGGAAGGAGTCATCCAGGCGGGTAAACATTTCATTAAACTGGTCCGCCAGATGGTGAAGCTCATCGTTCCCCTCACCGATCGCAACGCGCTGCTTCAGGTCGTTGCCCTGCCGAATCCGGGCGGCGGTATCCGAAATCTCCCGGATTGGGTCCAGCGCGCGGCGGGCAATCAGCCAGCCGCCAATGATAGCAAGCAAAACCAGGCTTGGCAGGAGAATCAGGGAGGTGCGGGAGATGGCAGAGAGCTCCGTCTCGCCCTGTGTTTCCGACACAACACCGCGCAGCCAGAGGTCCTCCAGACCTTCTGCCTCCAGCTTCCGGTCAAACACATAGTAAAGGGTGCCATTTACCGTAATGCGCTGTACCTCGGAATCCAGAAAATCCAGACCGGCAGCCTCGCGCATAATCGGATTCTCGCCATAAAGAAGCGTCCCGTCCGACTGGCAAAGAGAAGTAAAAATGTCATTGACTTCATCGAGAAAGTCATCGTCTATTTCAATATAGCCGCTTTCATAGCGCATATAATAATCCACATCACTTCCGGCGTCGCCGGAACACAGCGAGTCGTAGTACTCAATTTCATCCACGTTATTTTCCACCGCCGTAATCAACGTGTCACGAATCGTTTTCTGAATCGTCTGCCTGCTGACGGATAAAATAACAAAATAGGTAAGCGCGACGACCGCAATCAGAATTGCGGAAAACCAGAGGGTGATTTTCATGCGAATAGACAGCTTTTTTAACATGTGTTCCATGCTCCTTTCTCTGGTTTTGGACTTCCTTTTGCGTCTGCATTCCGTTTCGATTTCCAAAGCGGGGAGGGCGGCGTCTTTACTCACGTTTCGCATTTCATGCTGCGTCTTTACTCACATTTTAATACATATCCGCGTCCGCGCACCGTATGGATCAGCTTTTGCTCGTGTCCGCCGTCAATCTTCCGGCGCAGGTAGCTGATATACACGTCCACAACGTTGGTGCCGCCCTCATAATCATAATTCCAGATGTGGTTCTCGATCTTTTCACGGGAAAGCAGGATGCCGGCATTGTGCATCAGATATTCCAGCAGTGCATATTCCTTTGCGGAGAGCGGGATGTCCTGTCCACCGCGGGACACGCGTCCGGCCGCGCAGTCCATGACCAGGTCTCCGACCACAAGTTCATTGCGCACATTGCCGTGAGAAGTCCGGATCATTGCACGGATGCGGGCGGAGAGCTCTTCGAAGGAAAACGGTTTGACCAGATAGTCATTCGCCCCGCTGTCAAGGCCCCTCACCCGGTCCTGGATGGAATCGCGCGCAGTCAGAAACAGCACCGGCGTCTGCTTCCCGGCATCGCGGAGCGAACGCAGCACCGCAAAGCCGTCCGCTTTGGGCATCATCACATCGAGGATGACCGCGTCATACTCCGCGCACGAAAGATCCGCGATGGCTTCTTCCCCATCAAAACAGCTGTCAACGCTGTATCCATCGGTGGTAAGCTTTTTCGTAATAATCCGGTTCAGATCCCGCTCGTCCTCCGCCAGAAGAATTCTCATAAAATTCACCAGTCTTTCCTATCAATGTTGTTGCTTCCTTTTAATGCTTCAGGAACTGTTGCTCAAACTATATCATTTTCGGCAAAACGTGTCAATGCAGCATACGGTGGGAGAGCCGATAAGGAACCGGTCATACAAAAAGACTCCGGAACGCAGGCATTCGGAGTCTCTTATCTGAATTTGCGGCAATGTTTACCTTTAAGTATCCCTTAGTGAAATATTAAGGGAGTACTTTTTCCTGGCAGAAAAATGTGGTGTAATCCCTTAACTCGCATGAATTCTACATCACAATGCTTTGCCTGTCAAGGCATGCGGCGGAAATTACCTGATTTTTACTTTTATATTGCAATAAAATTCAATGCATATGAGTAGAACGGTTGAAAGAACCAGATTCCCCAGTGGTCAGATTCGTGGTCAGAAATTTAATGCCGGAGCGCGGAAGGTCAGGAAAATCAAAGGTTTTCGGTCGGGTACTCCCTTAATATTTCACTAAGGGAGTACTTTTGCGTTTTATGCACAGGGCTGCGTAAGGAATTTTCCGGCTGAAGCCGGACGCAGCCCGCGCGCGAGTAGGATGCGGATAAACCGCCTCCTACTCGACGATGGGATTGATGGTCCGTACCGATACATTCGAACGGGGAGGTGAGTGAGCTGAAAGTTGTCCTGTTTGACCATAACCAGTCGGCATATGATGCTGCAGTGGACATGATGAAGCAGACCGGAAAAGCAGCAATCATTCACCCGACCGGAACCGGAAAATCGTTCATTGGATTCCGGCTCTGCGCGGATCATCCGACGGAGCACATCCTCTGGCTTTCTCCATCCGAATATATTTTTAAAACGCAGCTGGAGAATCTGAAAGCGGCCACCGGCGGCGAGATTCCCGATAATATCACCTTTTGCACCTACGCAAAGCTGATGTGGATGGACGAGACGGAGAGAAAAACGATCTGCATGGATGATTCCGTGGATTCTGTGCGCAGCGCATCCGAAACGTATCCGCAGGACCGGTCAGAAAGCGCAGAATGCGCAGACAGCCGGGCAAATGCAGAGGACGCGGGGAACCGGGAATACGCGCGAAGCGCAGACAGCCGGGGAAATGTAGAGAACACAGTAAAATCGGAAAGCGCCCCCGCCTACATTATTTTAGATGAGTTTCACCGCTGCGGCGCGCAGCTGTGGGGGCAGGGCGTGCAGAAGCTGCTCGGCACATTTCCGGACACGCCGATTCTGGGCCTGTCCGCGACGAACATCCGCTATCTGGACAACCAGAGGGATATGGAGGATGAGCTATTTGATGGAAATATCGCGTCAGAGATGACCCTGGGAGAAGCCATTGTCCGGGGCATTTTGAATCCTCCGAAGTATGTGCTTTCGGTCTATGCCTGCCAGCAGAGTTTGCAGAAATACGAGCAGCGTGTCAAATCGACGAAGAGCAGGGTGGTCCGGGATGCCTGTGAACCGGTGCTGGAGGACCTGAAGCGTGCTCTGGAGATGTCGGAGGGCCTGGATGAGATTTTTGATAAGCATATGAAGGACCGGACGGGAAAGTACATTGTGTTCTGTTCTAATAAGGAACACATGGACGAGATGATGGGGCATCTGGAGTGGTTTGAAAAGGTCGATGCGCATCCGCACGTCTATTCGCTCTATACGAGTGACCCGGGGGCGGACCAGGCGTTTGATGAGTTCCGTGCGGACAATGACACGTCCCACCTGCGCCTCCTTTACTGCATCGATGCGTTGAATGAGGGGATTCATGTGGAAGGCATCAGCGGCGTCATTCTGCTGCGGCCGACCGTATCCCCGATCGTTTACAAGCAGCAGATCGGCCGGGCGCTTTCCGCCAGCAAAAACAATAACGCTGTTGTGTTCGATATTGTTCAAAATTTGGGTTGTCTTGAAAGCTGGTCCCTGATCGAAGACGAAATGCAGCTGGTCACCTCCTATTACCGGAGCCTCGGAGAGGACGGTCACATCGTAAACGAGCATTTCCGCATCATCGATGAGGTGAGGGACTGCCGGGAGCTGTTTCACAAGCTGGACGATACCCTGTCTGCCTCCTGGGACCTGATGTTTGATCTGGCGAAAGCCTATTACAAGGAGCATGGGAACCTGGAGATGCGGTCAACCTATGCGACAGAAGACGGCTATCCCCTTGGACAGTGGGTATTCACGCAGAGGGGCATCCGAAAAGGAACCGGTCACGGCATTCTTAGCGAAGAGCAGATCCGGAAGCTGGATTCCATCGGCATGGTATGGGAGTCTTCCCAGGATCAGATCTGGGAGAAAAACTATTCTGCTGCAAAGACCTATTACGAGACTTATGGCGATCTGGACGTCAAATGGGATTATGTGACGGAGGATGGGATTCATCTGGGCGAATGGCTGAACAGCATCCGCACCTTCGAAAAAGCCGGTGCGCGGCAGAAATACCTGACCGGAGAGCGGATTCAGCTGCTCAATCAGATCGGGATGATCTGGGGCAAGATTGATTTTTTCTGGGAACGGAATTATGAGGCGGCCGCGGCCTATTACAAAGAGCACGGGAATCTGGATGTGTTGTCTACCTATGTAAATGCAGACGGCATACGCTTGGGCAGCTGGATTCATCGAATGAGAAGAGAACGAAGAAAATACGATGAAATCCGTTCCGAAGAAGCGACGCTGACAAACAATCATCCGAGGGAAGCGACGCAGGCAAACGAT
>JAJQHZ010000089.1 GCA_021199475.1 Lachnospiraceae bacterium | reverse complement strand
TTTGAGGAAGAAGGTAATTCCATGCGTGTCAGTAAACGATTTCCAACAGCAGTCCACTCGCTGCTCTATGTTGCGGTTCTGTCCCCAAAGCGCCGCGTCACCAGTACCCTTATCGCAGAAAGTACCGGGTCTAACGCTGTCATCATCCGAAACCTTTTTCAAAATCTGTCAAAGAGCGGCCTGCTTACCGCATCTGCCGGAAAAAACGGTGGCGTACAGCTCGCCAGAGAGCCAAAAGACATCACCTTATGGGACATCTATCAGTCCGTGGAAACCAATGATGTCGAAGAAATTTTCAAAATTCACGAGACAGACAGCGACTGTCCTGTCGGCAAAAATATCTATCAGCTCCTGTACCCACACATGCTTTCCGCCGTAGACGCAATGAAGGAAAGCCTGGAACAGGTCACATTACAAACGCTTTTGAATGAGCTGAAAAGCCTGCTGGCTGATATGCAGAAAAATGAGTCCCCAGTCCAGCCAATCGAGTAGGAAAATTTTCTTCCTGCTCGTCCGCGCGGACCGTGTTCAACGTCATAAGGGTGCTGCGTGCCAGTGGCATCTACGCTTCGCATGAGATATTCACCGACCGGAGCGGTAGCGAAGATGCCGCAGCGGCATTCAGCTTACTCGAAGCTGTTCCGCGGCAGCTTTTCTTTTCTCTTCCATTTGCAAAGTACAACTGCTTTTTTTATTTTGTTATACGAAAGCAAGCCGAATGAGTTACTTTCTCAGCCAGTTTTTCATAGCCAATATCTCTCAGATAATCCTGCAGAATCGGTACAGACTGTGTAGATTCCGGTCCGACGATCAGTTCTGTAATGACCTCCTCCATCTGAATATCCGCAATCTGGCACATCTTCTGTAAATCAATCGGGTAGTACTTCTTAATGCGGTCGTTTGAAATATGATATCCGGGCTGTACATTGAAAAACCCCTGCTCAAACGGAGAAACAACCAGGCGAATTTCACTCTCGCTGCTGAAGGAGGGATGTCAATCTCATTCTTGAACAGCGGAAGGATGGAATACGTCAAAGCCTTCGTAGCGTACAACGCGGCTTTCGTCCGATAAGGGTATTTTAGCACATTCATGGCAGAAAGGACAGACGAATAACGGCTTATCTGACCTTGCCAAATACCACTTTAAGCATTTTAAAAATGGCTTTTTCGTTACCTCAGTCCCAGACACCGTCTCACCACTGTTTGCTTTGTTTTTTACATTAAATTCCATGGAACGGTTCCCATTCCATTCTCAATGCTTTATCATTTTCTATATCGAAGAATGCCCCGTCGCATTCCCGGCGGAGCTTATTTTGCTTTATAGGAACGAAGCCTCCTGATGAAACAAAAGGGACTTTTGCCACAATTTTCATGCCGCAAAAGTCCTTTATATCCATCATGTCCGAATTCAGCTATTATACTTCTCTACATCCAGCTCGCCCTGCTTTGCGTTGACAATGATTTTCAGCGGGTTGTATAATTCACACAAAAACATATGGGGGTTCACAGGAGGTTTGATATGAAAGTTGTCGTCGCGATTGATTCACTGAAAGGGAGTCTTTCCTCCATAGAAGCAGGAGAAGCCATCCGAGAAGGGATTTTACGTGCAAAACCGGACGCCGAGGTGATTGTCCGGCCTCTGGCGGACGGAGGTGAGGGCACTGCGGACGCCCTGATCGAGGGACTGAAGGGCGAACGCGTTCCGCTTACTGTCACGGGGCCGTTCGGGAGGCCGGTCAGCTGCTATTACGGGTACCTAAAGGAAAGCGGGACAGCCGTCATGGAGATGGCTTCTGCTGCCGGCATCACACTGGAGCCGATCCGTGATCCGATGCGGGCCACCACGCGGGGCGTTGGAGAAATGATTCGAAATGCTCTGGAGAAGGGCTGCCGGGATTTTATCATCGGCATCGGCGGGAGTGCCACCAATGACGGGGGCATCGGAATGCTCGAAGCGCTGGGGTTTGAATTTCTGGATTCGGACGGCAGGAACGTCGGGGAAGGCGGTCAGGCGCTCGCGAAGGTCGCGTCTTTTTCTGAGGAGAACGCAGACCCCCGTTTAAAGGACTGCCGCTTCCGTATTGCGTGTGATGTGACAAATCCGCTCTGCGGACCGATGGGGGCTACCTACATCTACGGTCCCCAGAAGGGCGTCACAGAGGAGCTTCTGGAGCCGCTTGATTGCAGCATGGCAAATTTCGCGCACGTCACGACTGGCTCTGTGAAAAAGGACTCCGACACGGATCAGGAATCGAATTTTTCTAAAATGGCAGGCATGAATAGGAGGCTGGATTTTGCAAAAATGCCGGGTGCTGGCGCGGCCGGAGGGCTGGGATTCGCTTTTCTGCGTTTTCTGAACGCGGACCTGACGCCGGGCGTAGATCTGATTCTAAACGCAACGGGAGTAGAAAAGGAGATCTCTGACGCCGATGTGGTGATTACCGGTGAAGGCCGTCTGGATCACCAGACAGCCATGGGAAAGGCCCCCATCGGCGTAGCGAAGCTGGGCAAGAAGCACGGGGCAAAAGTCATTGCCTTCGCCGGAAGCATCGCCCCAGGTGCGGAAGCATGCAACGCGGCAGGGATTGACGCGTTCTTTCCCATCCTCCGGGGCGTATGCACCCTTGAGGAAGCGATGGATCCGCAAATTGCAAGGGAAAATATGATCCGGACCGTGGAGCAGGTCTTCCGGCTTCTGTCCGCCTGACAGCCGTCTACACATCCATCGACTTTTGCTCTGTCAGCCCGGAGCATCCCTGTACGGGAGCGTCTCCGGCCGGCAGACTCTGGGGATACAGATCTGATCTCCCGGCTGTAAATTGTAGATGTTCGCGCATGGGTTTGCGTAAATGATGGAAGAAACCCTTACCTGATATTTTTTACCAAGAAGATACAGCGTATCTCCTTCCTCCACCGTATGAATCATGCCAAAATCTGTACAGGCCGTCTGCATGAGGCAGTCTCCTTCCGGTTTGATCGATTAATTTAAGATATGGCGCAAACAGCAAATTGCCACACCGCGGAAGGAACGGATTCCTGAAATTCGACTTGCCAATCCGCGCCCTTCTATATTATACTGTCTGCGGGGATCACAGCCCATGATCGGCTCATCGTTCAATGAAATCAAAAGGAGAAAACAGGAAATGGCAGGATCTGTCTTTGGAACTATATTTAAAATCAGCACCTGGGGGGAATCCCATGGGGAAGGGATCGGCGTCGTTGTTGATGGCTGCCCGGCAGGGATTCCGCTCTCCCGGGAGGATATTCAGAAGCAGCTCGACCGGCGCAGACCCGGACAAAACCGGTACACGACCGCGCGCGCGGAGACGGACCAGGTAGAAATTCTTTCCGGCACCTTTGAGGGAGTGACGACCGGCACTCCGATCTCTCTGCTCGTGCGCAACCAGGATCAGCGCTCGCGGGATTATGGAACCATCGCGGAGCTTTACCGCCCCGGCCATGCGGATTATACCTATGACCGGAAATATGGCATTCGGGATTACCGCGGCGGAGGTCGCTCATCCGGGCGGGAGACCATCGGCCGTGTCGCGGCGGGCGCCGTTGCCGAAAAGCTGCTTGCTGAGCTCGGTATTTCCGTCCGTGCTTATGTGAGTGCCATCGGACCAGTGGAGATTGACCGCAGAGCCATCGATTTTGACTATATCGAAGAAAGTCCTGTGCGCATGCCGGATCCGTCTGCCACCAGAGAGGCGCTCGCATGGCTGGAGGAATGCATCCGTTCGCAGGATTCCAGCGGCGGCGCAGTGGAATGCATCGTGGAGCACCTGCCTGCCGGGCTGGGAGAACCATGTTTTGAAAAGCTGGACGCGAATCTGGCGCAGGCACTGATGTCCATCGGCGCTGTGAAGGCAGTGGAAATCGGCGACGGGACTGCCGTCCGGAATGCAAAAGGATCTGAAAACAATGACGCTTATCTTTGCCAGGAGGATGGCGTTCCCTATAAGGCAAGTAACCACAGCGGCGGAATTCTGGGAGGGATCAGCGACGGCTCTCCTCTCCTCCTTCGCGCCACATTCAAGCCGACCCCATCCATCGCACAGCCACAGAGCATGCTTGGAAGGGACGGAGCCTGTCATGTGGAGACCATCCACGGTCGGCACGATCCGATTGTAGTCGCCAGAGCCGTGCCGGTCGTCGAGGCCATGACAGCCATCACTCTGGCCGACCATCTCCTGCTCGCGATGACCTCACAGATCCGCTATGTAAAGAAAATCTGGTGTTAAACCTTACCCGGCTCTGCGCATAAAAAGACTTCCGTTCTACCGGAGCATCTGCCTGGTATGCGGAAGTCTTTCATTTTGTCTATTCCCGAATCTATATCAGCCGACAGAACCCGACCCGCGGCAGAGCTACTCCACTTTGGAAATCAGGATGCAGTTCGGCGTATCGATCTGCAGCGGCCGCCCTTTCATGACGAGCAGCTTTTTCTCATAATCAATGGTAAAAAAGCGGATCTCATTGGTCTCATGATTCAGCACCACCAGCGTCCGCTCTCCCGGAAATACGTCGATGTCCTTCGGATATTCGCCACTGATCGGGAGGCAGCAGAGCATGGTAAGCTGCCCGGTCTCCTGATCGATAGAAAATACCGCACAGGTATTCTCTCCTGCATTGGAAGTATAAAGATATCTCCCACTCGGCGCAATCTTCATCCCGCAGCTGGCGCTGCCCCGGGAGGTCGGATCCCGCAGACACGATACGGTCTGAATCAGTTCAAATTCTGGAGCCTTGCCCGAGCCGTCGTAGCGGTACACGCAAATCTCATTTGTCATATCACAATTGATGTATGCATATTTGCCATCCTTGCTGAAGGCAAGCAGGCGCGGACCGGAATCCAGCTTGCACCGGAGAATATCAAACAGCTTCAAACGGCCTGTCCTGGCGTTCACATCATAAATCTTGACCTGGTCGATGCCATTGTCCACCGCACAGAGGTACTTGCCATCCGGAGTCGGAATCACGCAGGTCACATGCGGAAGGAAATTGCGCCCGGCTACGCTTCCAAGCCCCAATCCTTTATGAAACACCCCGTCCATGACAGAGCCCAGTCTTCCGGTCTTGTGCGTATGCACAACCGTCACCTTCGCGTCGTGGTAACCGCCGACAAACAGGAACCGGCCGGTCTGATCCGTGGAAAGATAACAGCCGCGCATCCCGTCAATACCGACTTTATTGATTGAAGAAAGGCCGCCGTCCGGCAGAATTTTCAGCACCTCCACACCCTCATCCGCAATTGAGTACAGGTACTTTCCATTGTATGATTTTGTCATATGGGAAGCATTGTTGACCGGAATGACTTCCCGCTCTGTCATATAACCGGCTTCCACATCCAAATCGTAAATATGAATGCCAATGCTGCTTCCGTGTGTGTAAGTGCCTACGTACGCCACATATTTTTCCTGTTCAGCCATCTGGGAGCTCCTCCTTATGCTTGACGTGCAGTGAATCCTTATCGTCTGCGTCTCTGCCCGTATCACGGACAGGAGCATTTGCCTCTTTTGTATTCTAACACATCTAAAAAGGATTGCAAGTAAAAAACCGATTGCAAGGCTGACAGGATTACGCTAAAATAACCCCATCTATTTTCATTCATGAAGGA
The DNA here is from genome assembly GCA_021199475.1 of Lachnospiraceae bacterium. Classification (GTDB taxonomy): domain Bacteria; phylum Bacillota; class Clostridia; order Lachnospirales; family Lachnospiraceae; genus Choladousia. Next base: position 50,636 of record JAJQHZ010000089.1, on the reverse strand, counting down.
GACGGTATTCCATGGATCAAAACGGCACAAGAATTCTTTCCTGGCGCGTACCGCCTTTCGGGGCGGTTCCCGGCAACCGCAATGCCAGCACGATCAGAGCCGCCGGTGCAGGCTGCACACAGACCATTGAAGCCTTTCTGCGCGCAAAGGGCTGTTCCCATCATGTCCTCACGCAGCTGAAGCGCACGGATCATGGAATTCTCCAAAATGGCCAGTGGGCCTATACCAACCAGCCCGTCCATGCAGGAGATGCCATTACCATTCATCTGGTGGAAACCGAGCCGTCCGAACAGATTCTGCCGGTTCCGCTTCCGCTCCAGATTGTTTATGAGGATGAGGACATTCTGATCGCAGACAAGCCCTGCGATATGCCGGTGCATCCTTCGGCGGGCAATTACGAGAACACGCTCGCAAACGCAGTGATGTACTATTATACCAGCAGAAATATCCCCTTCGCGTTTCGCTGTGTCACGCGCCTGGACCGCGACACCACCGGTCTGGTGCTCATCGCAAAAAACAGCTTAAGCGGGGCCATTCTCTCTGACATGGCCGCCAGGCGGCAGATTCACCGGGAATACCTCGCAATCACCGAAGGAATGCTGCCGGAGGCCGGAACCATCCGCGCCCCCATCGCGCGCCAGGAAGGCTCTCCGCTGATGCGCTGCATAGACGAAGTGCGTGGAGAGCGAGCTGTGACACACTATCGAAGATTATGCGCATATACAGGTCCCTATTGCTTCTCCCTCGCCTCCATCCGGCTGGAGACCGGACGAACCCACCAGATCCGCGTCCACATGAAATCCATCGGGCATCCGCTGCCCGGCGATTTTCTGTACAATCCGGACTCCGTCTGCGCGCTCACCCCGCGTCAGATGCTGCATTCGCATCGAATTTCATTTGTACATCCAATCACCGGGAAGGAGCTTACATTTGAAAGTGAAATGCCGAAAGACATGCAGCTTATGCTCTGCTCTCTAAACAAATTGTGTGTGTAACCCTCTTCGGTCTGATTCATCATCGGAGCCGAAACCAGATGAGCGCCGCGGAAGAACCAAAAAGTTCCACCCGCGACGCTCAATTTCTTTCCATTCCGCCTGCATTCACTCTGGATTTATCTGCATTCACTCCATAAGAGTCCAGAATGATTTTACTTATTTACAGAGTTTAAGCATTTCCGAATTACCGGATTTTCTCCGGGAACCCTACCTTCTTCTGTACCTTGCGAAGTGTTTTCTGCGCGTAATAGTTCGCCTTCTCCGCATTATTTTTAATAATGCCGTCAATATAGGCCTTGTCCTTTTCAAGCTCGGCTACGCGCTTCTGAAGCGGATCCAGCACCGCCACAACAGCCTCCCCGACCGCTTCCTTGAACTGGCCATAGCCGCCGTCTGAAAACTCCCTCACCACATCCTCCGGCGTCCGGTTCGTGCACGCGCAGAAGATGTCAATCAGATTGTGAAGGCCCGGCTGCTCCTCACTGTACCGGAACTCACCAAGGGAGTCCGTCACGGCGCGTTTACATTTCCGGCGTATCGTATCCGGGTCATCCATCAGATAAATACTGCCGTTCGGGTTCTCATCCGACTTGCTCATCTTCTTTGACGGATCCTGCAGGCTCATGATTTTCGCACCAACCTTGCCGATGTAAGCCTTCGGAATCGTAAACACGTCGCCATAAATGCCATTAAACCTCTGTGCAATATCTCTCGTAATCTCCAGATGCTGCATCTGATCAATCCCCACCGGAACCACATCCGCCTGGTACAGCAGAATATCCGCCGCCATCAGCACCGGATAGGTAAAAAGACCAGCATTGATATTATCTGCATGCTTCGCCGCCTTATCCTTAAACTGCGTCATGCGGTTCAGCTCTCCCATATAAGTAAAGCAATTCAGAATCCACGCGAGCTCCGCATGACCCGACACATGAGACTGGTAATAGATGCAGTTTTTCTCCGGGTCAAGACCGGCCGCAATATAGAGGGTCAAAAGTGCACGCGCACGCTTGCGAAGCGTTGCCGGATCCTGTCGAATCGTAATCGAGTGCATATCCACGACGGAATAAAAGCACTCATACTCGTCGCTTAAATTCACCCAGTTCTTCAAAGCGCCCAGATAATTGCCCAGGGTCAGATTCCCCGTCGCCTGCATCCCGCTAAACAGTACCTTTTTGTTGTCAATCATACCAAAGTCCTCCTCACCGTATCACCTGCCATCATGGGCAACCGTTTTACACCGCAACGCGAACGCTTCCCTGAACCTCTCTTAGCGATTGCCGCAGTTGTCCCGCCTGTGCAGCATTTCTCACTTCCGCAATTCTATCATTCCAATCCTCATTCGTCAAGCACCGCTTCTTTCCGCCGATCTATCTCCCGTCGTCCTCCAGAATAAATTTGTGGATGATCTCCGCTGCTCCGTCATGATTATTATCCGCCTTCGTCATATAATCCGCGTGCTGCGCGACGCCGGGATAGGAATTGCGCATCGCTACGCCGATATGGGCAGCCTCGATCATGTCGATGTCGTTGGGCGCATCTCCGGCTGATACTGAATTTTCAACCGGAATATTCAGATATTCACACAGCCACCGCAGCGCCTGCCCTTTGGAAACATGGGCGGGAACAATTTCCAGATAAGCATCGTTGGAAAAATAACAATCCAGGATATCACCGTATTTCTTCAATAAATCCTGCTGGAACTGCTCGATCACGCTTCGGCGCTCTGTCTCGATTGCAAGCACTTTACAGGGCTCCTGCTCCAGCGCCTGCCCGATCGAAGGCACGATGCGAAAGGTCTGCAGCGTGCGTTTACAATAATCATGTATCTCCTGGCGTTCCTCCTCAGCGAGCACTTCCTGATCGGAGAATGTCTGAATATGAATGCCTCTGCACCGGGCATCCGCAAAAATATCCGGAATCAGAGCGCGGGAAATCGTTTTCCGATAAATGCCGGTTCTGTGAAAGCTGTCATAGATCTGCCCGCCGTTGAACGCGATGAGATAGCAGCCTTCGCAGACCAGTCCAAGCCGCTCCGCCTGAATCCATGCGCTTGCGAGCGGACGGCCGGTCGTGAGGACAATTTTATGCCCCTGTTCCAGTGCCAGATTGACGGCCTCCTGCGTGCCCGGTGTGATTTCCTTGCTGTCTGTAAGAAGTGTGCCATCCAGATCCGTAAAAAATAGTTTCTTCATCATTTCCCTGCCTGTCCTGTTTATAAAGAAAGAATCGGGATTATCTCGCAATACTGTAATCCCGATTCCCATACGGAAAGCCCTTTTATCAAATCCATTCCGCCGACTGTTTCCTTCTCTTAGGAACCGTCGCAAAATAATATGTCCAGATTGTGCCGGATAACGTGTGAAGCACAGAACATAAAAACGTAGGCGCAGCAGGGCGCTGAACGTCCAGTGGACGTTCGTTTAGCGCCGACCGAAGCGGAGCGTAGAGCGTCGAGACTTTTATGGTTTGCGGTTCGCGCGTCAGGCGGTGCAAGATGCATAAGTTATTTCGTAACAGTTCCTTACCCAGCTGCTGCCTCTGTAATCGTCTCTGTGCTGCTTTCTTCCTCCGAGCCATAGATGAAGTCATGCAAAATCTCAAGCGTTTCCTCCCAGTCCGGCACCAGCATATCCTGACCATTCACATAAATGGTACTGTACATCCCGTCATACGGAACACGGCTGGTCTCAAAGTCATACTCAAGCATATCCGGCAGCTCCGTCAGCATACTCCAGATCTCCGTCTCAGAGATATTGGTCGTAATGTACTCGAGAATCGACTGCATTTTTTCCGTCATCTGCGCCACCGACATCTGCTTCACTTCTTCCATCAGCTGTGTCAGCACATAACGCTGACGTTCGGTTCGGTCGAAATCGGAATTTCCCACATAACGGTTTCTCGCATAGGCGACTGCCTGGACGCCGTCCGCGTGAACCCAGCCGCCCTCCTCCGGGAAATAATGGGAAGACGGGTCGATATCCATCAGGCGCTCACACATATCCATGATATAGCCGTTCGCTACCTCAACCTCCTCCGCCGACACTTCCAGATCGACACCGCCGATGATATCGATGATATCAACCAGATCCCAGAAATCGACTGCCACGTACTTATCCACTTCAATTTTATACGTCTCGGTAATCGTCTCACACAGAAGCGGACCAGCGCCGTACGCGTAAGCCGCATTCAGTTTTTTGTAGCCTACATCCGGAATATTCACGTACGTGTCACGCATCAGAGACACCATCGTCACCCGGTTGGCCGCTTTATTGATGGAAACCAGAATCATGCAGTCAGAGTTCCCGTTCCAGGTCCTCTCCTGTCTGTCCACACCAATCAGCAGGACATTGTAAATATCATCATCTGCGACAACCTCTTTTGTCGTATCCATCGAATCCTGAATCTCGGCAAGCTCATCATAGCTCACTACCTCGCCGACGCCTTCGTCAGTCTCCTCCTCCGGAACCGTCTCCTCCACAGTGACGGTATCATCCGAAACATAATTTACATTTCCGTACAGATCATGTCCCAGCTTGTAGACAAGCCCGCCGCTGACGAGCACAACCCCGATTACGATACAAAAGCTGATTAGAAAAGTCTTTTTAAGATTCATTCTGTTTTCTCCCCTATTCGCCGCGCGAGCCGGATACTGCTTTAGCCGCAAGACTCCTTACGCAACCCTGTGCATAAAAAAACTTCCCGGTAAAACCGGGAAGCATTATGCGGAGGATGGGACTTGAACCCACACGATATTGCTACCACAGGCACCTGAAGCCTGCGCGTCTGCCAATTCCGCCACCTCCGCGGCTGTCAGAACACATCTGACGTTGGCTGTATATTCACAACCAGAGCGCGAGACGGGATTCGAACCCGCGACCCCTGCCTTGGCAAGGCAGTGCTCCACCACTGAGCCACTCGCGCATTTTCTGTTTTTATGTTCTCTGTCGAACCGCTCACACTGTTTGTTCTGTGTTCCGTTCCGTTCAGCGAACAATAGGTACTATACTACAACTTTTGGCTCCTGTCAATAACTTTTTTCATTTTTTATCTAACAAACTTTTTCAACACGATTCTTTCTTTTATCTGATTATTCATAGTTATTCACAATATCGTCTGTCTTATTTTAAGACTTTAGCGATATCTCGTATATTTTCAAGACAATTCCGCAGCATTTTCTTATAGTTCGGCAATGCCGTCAGGCTGTTCCTGATTGTTTCAAATCTTACAGTTCGAAATACCAGCCGGAGGGCCCGATAAACGTGCGGGCTGTATCCGGCTGGTATCTTTTGTTAACCTTTATCACTCATTCAGTTTTCGCCGCGCAGGATCACAAATACCGTTGTATGATTCTTCTCGTTGAGGAGAAAGCTTTTTTCAATCCGGTATCCCCGCACACTTCTGACGGATTCGACCACATAGTTCGGCTCGGTTGTATAGATTACAAGAACAGCCTCTTCCTTCAGCAGCCGCCCAATCGTGGCAAAGAACTCCTGATACAGACGGCGCAGGGCACGCCTGTCCGGCGTCTGCGCAGGATCCCTGCCGGTACCGGCGGCCGTCGTACTCACCGCTGTACCTGCACTTACGCTTCGCGGCATATCGGTAATCACCTCATCAAAGAGGTACTCATGCTGAAAGGTAAATGAATCGCGTTGAATATAATTGACCCGGCATCCGGCGCGTTCGGTGTTTCTGCGCGCCTTGTCGATCGCTTCCGCAAATATATCCAGGCCATACATGGTACCTGCTTTAACCGCACGGTCGCGTTCGATGAGCATTGTCCCGACTCCGCAGAACGGATCCAGAATCTGCGCGTTCTCCATCAGCCAGGGCTGTGCCAGGCGAACAGTCAGCGCGGCGTTTACAGGGGCAATGGATGCGGCGACCTGCTCCCTCCGATAGGCGAATCGATCATCAAAGGAAGCGGAGAGCTTCAGCATCGCGGCAAAGGTGCCGTCTCTGCGCAGTACCAGACGAATCTCAATCTCATAATCGTTCACAGAATTGACGAGCCGGGCATCCGATGCGCGCTCCATCGCAGAAGAAAGGCGGCGGAGATATACCCCTCTCTTTTCCTTGAATTTCCCCACGCAAAACAGTTCTCTGGCAGAATTGCCCGAGCCCTGCGCCTGATGATTACGCGAAGCCGTTTCCGCAACCGCGCCGACGGCTCCGTTCCTGAGCTCAATTCGATATAAAAAAGCGCCCGCGCCGTTATAAATGCGGTCCGCAAAAGCTAATACCGGCTTCGCAAGCAGTTCCCCGCAGCGCTCCGGGGAATCAGCCGGCAGTGCTTCTGTTTTCAGAGGAAACAGCATCTCACTGTAAGTCCGTATGGGACGGATCTCCTTCAGGGGTGCGCCATCAACGCGCAATCCACCCGCCAGCATCGTGATTTTCCCTTTGGAAATCTGTTCCGCCGTCGCCTCCCGCTGGCGGCGGTTGGTCAGCAGGATCACATCCTCCTTTTCCCTTCCGCCGGAAAAACGATGGTGGCGAATTCCATGGCATCGAAGAACCATCGCCTGCAGCACCCGGATTTCTTCTGAAATATGCTTCCATTCCTCAGGTTTCCAGGAAGTCACCTCGCGAAGCCCGGCAAGGCGCGTTTCAAGCTGGTCAGCCAGCGGGCGAAAATCCAGCTCCGACATCGCCTTCAGATAGTCCGCGCGGATAAAGAGAGTCTCTTCCTTCCGATAGGCATCAAAAAGAACCGGAAGCAGATCCTCCGATTCCAGTTTTCCGAGGACAAGCGCGGCATTCTTCCGCACCTTCGGGTCCTCGTGCTTTAACAGAGCGCAGAGCTTTGAGAAATCTCCGCCAAGCAGATATGCAAACTCGCGCCTGTTTTTCTCATCTTTTAATTCATCGCGAAGAGAGATAAGGTTCGCCCGAACCTCATCTCCCGCACAGATCTTTTCATAACATTCTTTTATCATAGTTTATCTTCTCTACTCAGATTCAGTGAATCAAACGGTAAAAAGTATACCTGACTGTCAGATCCGATGCTTTTCAAAAGCAACACGTGTCCTTTACTCTCCACCAGCTGCTTCACGGCATTCTTCTATGTAGGCCATGACATCGTCCTTGAATTCCTCCCACTTATCCTCATTTTCCACGTAATAAAGCGGGCAGAGCTTCCCGGTCACGTCATAATGCCGGATAATGGCATCCCGGTCCAGATCATACATATCAACAAGGTACGCCGTCAGCTTCACATCAGACTCATAGGTAGCCTCCGTAAACTTCCCGGTCTCATCCAGATGACAGTTCTCAATCGAGATGGAGTAGCTGTTCGCACTGTTGGAGGCATAGGCCACCTCTCCGGGCGGAACACACTCGATAATCTCGCCTTCGATTCCAATCACAAAATTCGCGCTCATGGAGACCGCCTCATCCTCCGTAATCTGGCCGGTCTCAATCAGCGTACCATTATCCTTGAGGCTCTCAAAATAGTCATGGTTCTGCTGTGCCGTCGTACCGGGGTTGGCCAGATAATGAATGACGATATTCGTAATGGTGTCACACGCTTCACCAGGGCGTGACCAGTCATTGACGGTCAGAAGCTGCTCGTCGATGCCGGGATCCGGCACCACCATGACATGCTCGGTTTCCTCCGTCTCCTCCGTCTCTGCCTCCGTCTGAGGCGGCTCGGTCTCGATGTGGATGGTCTCCTGCAAAAGAGCGTCGATGTTCTCATCATCCTTTGGGAGCAGATACAGGAAAAGTTCAACCACAGCTGCTGTAAAAATAATCGTCAGCGTCCATACCAGCACATGCCCATGTCTGTTAGTTTTCTTTTTTGATTCACTGTTCCTGCTCATGTCTCATCTGCTCACACTACTGCTCAATGCTGTAGTTCGGCGCCTCCTTCGTGATGTGAATGTCATGCGGATGGGATTCCTTCAGCGAAGCCGCTGAAATCTTTACGAATCGGCCGTTCTCCTTCAGCTCCTCTATGGTGCGGGTGCCGCAGTAGCCCATACCGGAGCGGATCCCGCCAACCATCTGGAATACGGTATCCTCCACACTGCCTTTGTACGCAACCCGTCCTTCCACGCCTTCCGGAACCAGCTTTTTCGCGTTCGTCTGGAAATAGCGGTCCTTGCTGCCGTTCTCCATCGCAGAAATGGAACCCATTCCGCGGTATACCTTGTATTTTCTTCCCTGGTAGAGTTCAAAGGTTCCCGGACTCTCGTCGCATCCGGCAAACAGGCTGCCCATCATGCAGACATTGGCGCCGGCCGCAATGGCTTTGGTCATATCGCCGGAGAACTTGATGCCGCCGTCGGCGATAATCGGAATCCCGTACTCCTTCGCCACCTCGTAGCAGTTCATCACAGCTGTCACCTGCGGCACTCCGATGCCCGCTACGACACGGGTCGTACAGATGGAGCCCGGTCCGATACCAACCTTAACCGCATCCACACCCGCTTCGATCAGAGCCTTTGTCGCCTCGCCGGTCGCCACATTGCCCGCGATGACCTGCAGATCCGGGTATTTTTCTTTGATCATGCGCACACAGTTCAGTACGTTTCTGGAATGACCATGCGCGGAATCCAGCACAACCACGTCAACCTGTGCTTCCACAAGCGCCTCCGTCCGCTCGAGTACGTTCGCTGTAATTCCCAGCGCAGCACCGCAGAGAAGGCGGCCCTTCTCATCCTTGGCGGAATTCGGATACTTTATCTGCTTCTCAATGTCTTTGATGGTAATCAGACCCTTCAGGTTAAAGTCGTCATCTACAATCGGAAGCTTTTCCTTTCTGGACTTCGCAAGAATCTTCTTTGCCTCCTCGAGCGTCACGCCGACCTTTGCGGTCACCAGTCCCTCCGAGGTCATCGAATATTTGATTTTCTTAGTAAAATCCTCTTCAAATAAGAGGTCACGATTGGTAAGAATACCGACCAGTTTTCCATTTTCCGTGATCGGCACACCGGAAATGCGAAACTTCGCCATCAGATCATCTGCATCTGCCAGCGTATGCTCCGGGGAAAGATAGAATGGATCCGTAATGACTCCATACTCAGAACGCTTGACCTTGTCCACCTCTTCTGCCTGCTGTTCGATGGACATATTCTTGTGAATGATACCGATCCCGCCCTGACGTGCCATCGCGATTGCCATCCGATGCTCTGTAACCGTATCCATCCCGGCACTCATCATCGGAATGTTGAGAACAATCTTCTTCGTCAGATGTGTCGTCAGGTCTACCTGATTCGGGATTACTTCGGAATAGGCCGGAACCAGCAGCACGTCATCAAATGTAATTCCTTCGCCAATAATCTTTCCCATCTTTTCTCCTCTCTTTCCTGTCATTCTAAACCGTCACGCCTGCTGTGCAGGCAGCAAGAAATGTAAAATATAAATGATTCAGAACAACTGACACGAATGCCTGTTGTTCTGAATAGTTATGCATACTCTAACAAATCGGCAAAGTCATGTCAACCATTTCTTTTCCTTTTCAGGAAGAAAGAATCACGCCGATCACACACGAGGAAAGGGCCGGGCCAGTCACACTAGTAGACCGTATCGTAAGTACTTGTGCATAATGCGCAGAATGTTTTGTCGAGAGTGCGACACAAAAACCGCAGGCGTAGCAAGCTACGTCGAGGATTTTTGTATCGTGCTATCGGCGAAACAGACAAGCAGAATGCACACGGAATTACGATACGGGCTACTAGATAGCATATAAAATGCATCAGCTGCAGGCAGCTGTTCCGGCTGCATCAGTACAGATTCACCTTTCTCGGAGCAATCCGGCGGATGTCCGCGATGATTGCGTCATCCAGCTCGGCTGCAATGATTTTCTGACCCTTTTCCTCATTAAAAACCAGAATATAGCTTTTTTCCGGCGCATGGCCCGATGTATAATCATCGTATTTCGCGCCCTGGCGGTTCAGATAGGAGTCGAGCGCGTGGGATTTCGCCGGTGCGAGGATCTCCAGATGCTCCATGTCGTAGCTGCAGACCTTTTTCCGCTTCTGTTTGGAATAAATCGCATCAATGTCCAGTTCTCCATTTACATACAGATATTCATACTCCACATCCAGCTTCGGCCCGACAAACATTGCCAAAAGGAAAAAAGCGAGCGCCCCGATCAGAAACGGCCACAAAATCACACCGGCCACAATACATAAGGCTGTCATCACCGGAAAGAAACCCTTGAGAAATTTCTTCCCCACCGACATCTCCGGCTTTACCATAATCTCCCGATACATATCACTCATTTTTCATATCCTCCTTTTCCTTTTTATCATCTTCCGTATCGCCTTAACCCAAGGTCCAAATGCAGGCATCGCCTCTCAGGACCATTTTTTCTTCTGAATCTTCTTTATTCTGAAAACAGCCAGTCGAAGAACTCTGATGTGGCATCGACATTCACTCCGTTGACGATCACACCTCCATAGACAGTGCTGGTATCCGGATATACATCGTACTCCTGCAGCTTGGGCGCGTCCGTTAAATTAATCGCATACGGTGCACTCTCGCCATCCTCATTCTCCATATAGACAAGCAAATCCGACCATTGCTCGAGCTGTTCTTCCGTCAGCACCTCTCTCAGATCAAAGAAATAACTCCACCCGGCGTACTCCTCGAAATTCTCCTCATCCATAAGGACCACGTCCGCCATCTGAGCGGAAATGACAGCGGTGAACTTCATCTGATTGGCATAGCTGGTTGAATAATCTTCTTCATCCAAAAGCACGCTGGTATCCATGGAAATCTCTTCTTTGTCTCCAATTCCGCCAAGGTACTCTGTATAATCTTCCACAAGCTCATCCGGATCTACATAATAGGTATTGCAATTGACCATATAGACGTAGAGCAGAGTATCAATCTGAAGATTGTGGTAAATCGTGAATCCCAGATTAATCGCCAGAATGATGACAACGATAATCACCATCTGAAGCTTATAATAATCCCACACGTAAGCAAGCCTGGCTTTCCAGGAAAGCGTCTTTAATTTCCCCCACTCATCCCGAATCCTGTCTTTGAGCTTTCGGTCATCCATCCTGTGCGCCCCTTTAATTCTAACAGTCCATTTTCTTCTGCGCCTGTGCTTCTGCTCCTGTACTTCCGAACTGCCGCATCCATCTGTGAGCCCCGGCGCAGACGCCGGTGAAACGAGATCCGTCTGATCACGAAGAATATTTTAACACAAAAGAGGATAAACTTCTACAAGTTTACCCTCTTTTTTACAAAGATTTCACAGGTTCCCGGCAGATGGCACTGCACTGTTTACTGTCAATTCCTCCTGATTTACCACGAAAGGAACTCCATCCATTCGTATGGATTAATACATTCCCTCACCGCCGCCTGCCGGCATTGCCGGAGCCGGCTCTTTGATGGTGCCGACAACCGCCTCTGTGGTGAGCAGAGTAGCCGCTACGCTCGTCGCGTTCTGCAGTGCGCTTCTGGTCACCTTGACCGGATCCAGGATGCCTGCCTCTACCATATCGACATACGTCTCTTTGTATGCGTCAAAGCCTGTGCCGACTGCGGACTCGCTTACCTTGTTCACAATCACAGAACCCTCCAGACCTGCATTCTGAGCAATGTAGAACAGCGGAGCTTCCAGAGCCTTCAGAATGATCTTCGCACCGGTCTTCTCATCTCCGTCCAGAGTAGCCGCGAGCTTCTCCACATCCTTTGCTGCGTGTACATATGCGGATCCGCCGCCTGCGATGATGCCTTCCTCTACCGCTGCCTTGGTCGCTGCAAGAGCATCCTCCATGCGGAGCTTCGCTTCCTTCATCTCTGTCTCAGTAGCAGCTCCGACACGGATCACCGCTACGCCGCCCGCCATCTTTGCAAGGCGCTCCTGAAGCTTTTCTTTATCAAACTCAGACGTGGTCTCCTCAATCTGGCCGCGAATCTGAGCGACTCTCGCCTTAATCTCTTCCTTATCGCCAAGTCCGTCTACGATGATGGTGTTCTCTTTCTGAACCTTTACAGATTTCGCACGGCCAAGCATATCCATCGTCGCATCCTTCAGCTCCAGTCCAACCTCCTCAGAAATCACCTGTCCGCCTGTCAGCACAGCGATATCCTGAAGCATCTCTTTTCTTCTGTCGCCATAGCCCGGAGCCTTCACGCCAACTACCTGGAACGTGCCGCGCAGCTTATTGACAATCAGAGTCGTCAGAGCCTCACCCTCGATGTCCTCAGCGATGATCAGAAGCTTCCGGCCGGCCTGAACAATCTGCTCCAACAGCGGAAGGATCTCCTGGATATTGCTGATCTTCTTGTCGGTGATCAGGATCATCGGATCTTCAAGAACCGCTTCCATCTTGTCATTATCAGTAACCATATATGCAGAGATATAACCTCTGTCAAACTGCATACCTTCGACCAGATCCAGCTCGGTCTGCATCGTCTTCGACTCTTCGATCGTGATAACGCCGTCCTGAGAAACCTTCTCCATCGCGTCCGCTACCAGCTCGCCTACCGTGTCGTCCCCAGAAGAAACTGCTGCAACTCTTGTGATCTGCTCCTTGCCATTTACCATCTGGCTCATCGCCTTGATGGATTCTACCGCTGCGTCCGTCGCCTTCTTCATACCTTTTCTCAGGACGATCGGATTCGCGCCCGCCGCGATGTTCTTCAGACCTTCGTGAACCATTGCCTGTGCAAGAACCGTAGCAGTCGTGGTACCATCACCGGCTACATCGTTTGTCTTGGAAGCGACCTCCTTGATCAGCTGAGCTCCCATATTCTCGAAGGAATCCTCCAGCTCAATCTCCTTCGCGATGGTCACGCCGTCATTCGTAATCAACGGTGAGCCATACTGCTTATCCAGCACTACATTTCTGCCCTTCGGTCCAAGCGTTACACGTACCGTGTCCGCCAGCTTGTTCACACCAGTCTCCAGAGCAGCTCTCGCGTCAGAGCCATATTTGATTTCCTTAGCCATAATAAATTGCCTCCTGTTATTTTATAAATACAAATACTATATAAATACAAATCCAATCAATTACAAATTCAATCAATTACCAATCCAATCAATTGCCAATCCAGTCAATGCATCATTTTCGCTTACTTCAACCACACTGGTTCTCAAATCAGGCTCAGTCCTCAACCACCGCGAGAATGTCACTCTGCTTTACAATTACAAACTCTTCCTCGCCAAGCTTCACTTCATTGCCTGCGTACTTCGAATAGATGACCTTATCTCCGGCTTTCACCGTCATCTTTACTTCCTTGCCGTCAACCAGTCCGCCCGGGCCTACTGCTATAACCTCCGCTTCCTGCGGCTTTTCCTGCGTCTTGCTTGTCAGGATGATGCCTGACTTCGTCGTCTCTTCTGCTTCCTGCTGCTTCAGTACAACCCTGTCTCCTAATGGTACTAACTTCATGTCTGATTCCTCCTCATATCCTGTCTGTCTCTTCTTCATTTTATTAGCACTCGCTAGATTTGAGTGCTAACGAACAAAGCATATATTAGTGAAATTGGCTGATTAATGCAACTTCAATCAAACGCGTGAATTGCCATATTTTTTTGTGTTTTCTCCCGAAAGCTTTGTTTTTCTCACTTTTTCATAACAATTCCAATTTTTCAAAAAATTTCCTGCCGCAAGACTCCTTGCCCGGCCCTGCGCAATATAAAAACCGCCCGGGTGGGAGAATGTTCCCCCATCTCCGGGCGGTCTGCGGATTCTGCCAAACAAAAACACTGGTGCAGCTGTTCGTTCACGACCTTTCGTCCCTTATTTCATACTACAGGTTCTTGCTTTTCTTGATTTCCTCAAGCTCATCGAACACATAATCATTCAGGACCTTAATGTAGGTGCCCTTCATCCCGGAGGACCGTGACTCGATCACACCGGCACTTTCAAATTTGCGAAGCGCATTAACAATGACAGAGCGGGTAATCCCGACCCGATCGGCAATCTTGCTGGCTACGAGAATGCCTTCTGACCCGTCCAACTCGTCAAAAATATGGATGAGCGCCTCCATCTCAGAAAAGGAAAGCGTACTAATCGCAGATTTGACAATCTGGATCTTGCGGTTCTCCTCCGCATTCTCCTCATTGACTGAGCGCATCATTTCCAGGCCGACCACCGTAGTACCGTATTCACTCAAGATAATATCATCAATGTCGTACTGCTTGTCATATTTGTACATGAAAACAGTGCCGAGCCTCTCGCCGGCAATGTCAATCGGATTGATGATCGCCTGATACCGCTTCACGTTCTCGCTGACAAAGCCCAGCGTCTCCAGGTTCACATTTTCTTTTGTGGAAAGGACCCCGAGGAGGCGTTCATTCAGCATCGGATCTATAAATCCGCCGACCCGGTCCACGATCAATTCCCTGATTTCTTCTACTCCGTCGCACAACCCGACGCCAAGCACCTTTCCCTTTCGGCTGATTACCAGAATATTCGAATCGAGAATCCCGGTAAGTACGTCACAGATGTCGTTGAAAACTACTTTGCTGGTATTATTGTTGTGCAACAATTGATTGATTTTTCTGGTCTTATCCAGCAATTGTACACTCATTTTGTACCTCCTCCGCACTTTTTCTCTCATGGCTACTAGTATCCGTGCAGTAAAATCACACCCGGCACGGATTTTTCCGAATATCAGGAGATTTTTTCCCCGATATGGAAATCCAATGCGCATTTCTTTTATAATGATTTATCTTACCATGAAATTTTCAGAAATTCAACACATAAAATGCGAATTTGGTGTATATTTAAAATTTATTTGCTGACATAACCGCACTCTTTGTTCTCACAGACAATCCGGTTCCCCTTTTCTACCATGGTTCCACCGCATTGCGGGCAGCGTTCCCGGACCGGCTTTGCCCAGGACATAAAGTCACACTCCGGCGCGTTCTCGCAGCCAAAATAGCGGCGCCCTTTTTTCGTCATCTTAATCACGACCTCTTTGCCGCACTGCGGACAGGGAACGCCGATTTTCTCCAGATATGGCTTGGTATTGCGGCAGTCCGGGAATCCCGGGCAGGCGAGGAATTTTCCGTGTCGGCCATATTTCACGACCATATTGCGCCCGCATTCCTCACAAATGACATCCGTCACCTCATCCTCAATTGTGACCTTCTCCAGGTTCTCCTCCGCAGCCTTCACCGCCTCGTCCAGGTCCGGATAAAAGTTCTCGACTACAGTCTTCCAGTTTGTCTTTCCCTCACCGACGGAATCCAGAAGCGACTCCATGTTTGCGGTGAAGTTGACATCCACAATGGCCGGAAACGCTTCCTTCATGATACGGTTGACCACATCGCCAAGCTCTGTGATGTACAGATTCTTATTTTCCTTTGCCACATAATGGCGGGCGATAATCGTTGTGATCGTGGGCGCATAGGTACTCGGGCGTCCGATGCCCTTCTCCTCGAGCGCACGCACAAGCGACGCTTCTGTATAGTGCGCGGGCGGCTGGGTAAAATGCTGCCGTGCGTCTGCATTTCCTGCTCTTAAAAGCATTCCCTTCTCAATATTGGCTGTGATGCGGTTATCCTCCTCTTTTTCGTCTTCCTCTTCTGTATAGACACTGCGGAAGCCCTCAAAGACAAGCTTTGAAGCAGACACGGTAAACCGATAACCCGCAGCGCCGATCCGGATGGCGGTCATCTCATATCTGGCCGGAGTCATCCGGCTCGCGGTAAACCGTTTCCAGATCAGCTGATACAGGCGAAACAGATCCCGGCTCAGGGAATCCTTAACCGCATAGGGAGTGCGGGAAATATCAGTAGGGCGGATTGCCTCATGCGCGTCCTGAATTTTTTTGTCTTCCTTCTTCTGTTCCGTATGCTCCGCGGCATACTCCGCTCCGTAATTTGAGCTGATGTATGCCTTCGCCGCATCAGCCGCCTCATCGGCAATTCTGGTAGAATCCGTACGCAGGTACGTGATCAGGCCGACCGTACCGCTGCCTTCAATATCCACACCCTCATAGAGCTGCTGCGCGAGACGCATGGTCTTCTGTGTGGAAAAATTCAGCACATTGGCCGCTTCCTGCTGCAGAGTGCTGGTCGTAAACGGAAGCGGCGCTTTTCTTGTTCGCTCGCTTTTCTTCACATCCTCAACAACGTACTCCGCGTTTTCGAGTGCTTTCAATAATTGATCCATCTCTTCTTGTGAAGAAATGGTAATTTTCTTATCTGTGCCGAAGAAATGAGCCGTCACAGGCTTCTTTTCCTTCCCGGCAAAAAGCTCCATATCCAGCGTCCAATACTCCTCCGGCAAAAAAGCGGTAATCTCATCCTCCCTGTCTCCGATCATGCGCAGGGCGACGGACTGAACACGGCCGGCGCTTAAGCCCCGCTTCACCTTTTTCCAGAGCAGCGGACTGATCTTATAACCAACCATACGGTCCAGAATTCGCCTGGTCTGCTGCGCATCCACCAGATCCATATCAATCGCGCGCGGATGCTTCAGGGATTCCTTTACCGCACTTTTCGTAATCTCGTTAAATGTAATACGCTTCTGCTTCTTCGGATCAATCTTTAAAGCTTCCGTCAGGTGCCAGGATATCGCTTCTCCCTCCCGGTCAGGGTCCGTCGCGAGATAGACCTTATCTGCTTTCTTTTCCGCTTTCCGAAGCTGAGCAAGTGTCTCCCCCTTTCCCCGTATCGTAATGTACTTCGGCTCAAATCCATGCTCCACGTCCACGCCCAGGCGGCTTTTCGGAAGGTCGCGGACATGTCCGCCGGAGGCCAGCACCTCGTAGTTGGAGCCAAGAAATTTCTTAATTGTCTTCACTTTCGCAGGTGACTCTACAATCACCAGATTTTTAGCCATAAAAACCTCACTTCACTTTTACATAAAAATTCTGCTCTGTCTCTTTAATCAGCCCCTTCATTTCGAGCGACAGAAGACAGTCGCACAGATCGGAGAGAGACAGAGTCGTGTTTTCCTCCAGTTCCCACAGGCTTTTGCCGTGCAAACCGACCCTACTATACACTAATTTTTCTGTAGGTGCAAGTGTAATGTTTGCGGATTCCTTCCGCTTTTGTTTTTTATGGTCCGGAAAAACCGCATCCACAAAGGTTTCTACAGACTGGATCAGACCCGCGCCCTGAGAAATCAGTTCGTTGCACCCATAACTCAGGTCGTCATCCGGGCGTCCCGGCACTGCATAAACCTGACGCCCCTGATCCAGCGCGAATTCCGCCGTGATCAGCGAACCGCTCTTTTTCCTTGCCTCAACGACAACCACAACATCCGCCAGACCGCTGATAATCCGGTTCCGCATCGGAAAATGCGTCGGCATCGCTTTTGTACCGGCCGGAAATTCGGAAATCAGTCCGCCTTCCTTCTTCAAGCGAGCATACAGCAGCCGATGAGAAGCCGGATAACAGACATCCACACCACAGCCAAGAACCGCATAGCTTGCGCCGCCTTCCTCCAGTGCCGCCCACTGCGCCGCTCCGTCGATCCCGTAGGCCGCTCCGCTTACAACCACGCCTCCGGCCCGGATGACTTCGCGCGCCAGAGCCTCCGCCATCGCTCTTCCGCCCGGTGTACACATGCGCGCTCCCACAATCGCGACACTGCGTACCTTCTCCGGCGGCAAAGCGCCACTGAAATACAGTCCATACGGCCGGTCACGCAGCGGCTTCAGCCGCTCCGGGTACCCTTCCTGCTCCAGACTGATAAAGTTTATTCCCTGTTCCCGGCGCATATGCGCAACATCCTCGGGAGAGAACCTCTTTTTGTACTCAATCACCTTCTGAATCCAGCGGCACCCACGGTCACGCAGAAAAAACAGCTCCTTCTCCGAGGCTTCCCAGATATCCTTCGGCGTGTGAAAACAATGCAGCAGGATCTCTCTCTGTGTCCGGTAAATGCCCGGAATGCTGCAAAACCATTCCCAATATAACTCCATGGCGGATGATCCTCCTTCTTTTGCCCGTCTCTCACTCCAGAAATTTTGACGGCCGGTACCGCACGGCTTCGCTCAGATGTCGAATCGAAATTGCTCCGCCCCCATCCAGATCTGCAATGGTGCGGGCGACGCGCAGCATTCGGTGGCAGGAACGGGCAGTCAGCTTCTTTGTCTCGTAAATCTGCTGCATGAACCGGTCCTCCTCCGCTCCAAGCGCGCAGTATTTTTTCAGCAAAGAAGACGGCAGACCGGAATTGAACCGAATCCCGGTCCCTTCATACCGCTGATTCTGAATCTCCTGTGCCCGTAACACCCGTTCACGTATCTGCCGGCTGGTCTCTTCCGGCTGGCCGCCGGAAAGCTCCTGGTAAGAGACCGGCCGCACCTCCGCGTGCAGGTCAATCCGATCCAGCAGAGGGCGGCTGATCCGGTGAAGATAGCTGCGAATCTCTCCCTCGGAGCAGGTACAGCGCGTCCGATCCGGATAGTAGCCGCAGTAGCATGGATTTCGCGAAGCGACAAGCATGAAATCTGCCGGAAATACATACTGTCCGCTGTTTCTGGAAATGCGCACCTCTCCCTCTTCGAGCGGCTGCCGCAGAATCTCCAGCGCTTCTCTCTGGAATTCCGGGAGCTCGTCCAGATACAGAACTCCCCGGTGGGCCAGGCTGATCTCACCCGGATGAGGGATGCTCCCGCCGCCGGCCAGAGCGACCGCAGAAATCGTATGGTGAGGCATGCGGAACGGGCGCTTCAGCAATACGCCGTCTGCAGGAAGCATCCCGGCTACGCTGTGAATCTGAGAGACCTCCAGCACCTCGTCCGGATGAAGCGGCGGCAAAATACCGGGAATCCGCCGCGCAATCATCGTCTTCCCGACGCCAGGCTGCCCGGTCAGCAGCAGATTGTGCATCCCGGCCGCTGCGATTTCCGCCGCCCGTTTGGCCATCGTTTGTCCGTGGATATCGGCAAAATCCTCCTCAATGACCGGCGCGTGCTCCTGCAGCTTTTCTTCTATATTAATAGTCACACTCTCAAGCCTCCTGGCAGAAAGCAGGTGCTCCGTGACCTCGCGCAGTGTCCCGGCCCCATAAACCGCAATCCCCTGAATCACGCCTCCCTCCGCTGCATTCTCCTTCGGAACGATGCAGGAGGTAAACCCGGCCCGCTTCGCCTCCAGCACCATGCCGAGGACGCCCGGAATCCGGCAGATGCTGCCATCCAGACCGAGCTCCCCGGCAAGAAACACGCGTTCCAGCCCTTCCCCGGGCAGATAGTGGTGCGCCGCCAGAAGCGCAACCGCAATCGGCAGATCATAGCCGGAGCCGGATTTCCGAATGTCCGCCGGAGCCAGATTCACCATAATCCGCTTCGGCTGCATGGGAAAGCCCGAATTGCGCAGGGCGGTCTTCACCCGGTCCTGCGCCTCCCTCACCTCACTCGCCAGATAACCAACCATCGAAAACAGCGGCAGACCGTCACTCACATCGGTCTCCACAGAAATAATACGGCACTGCACCCCATTCAGCGCCGCTGTATATACCTTACTGTACAAACAGGTTCCCCCTTTCCGGTTGTCGAATGTCATTCTTCGGTGTTTGCACTCTTCTGCTTGTATTCTTCTATGCTTGTGCTTTTTCATTCGTGTTCTGTTGTGTTTGTGTTCTCTTTTGTTTGCGTTCTGTTGTGTTTGCGTTTCGGAATTTTACATCCTGAGAGGATTTTATCTTTGAAGTCGTATTTAGAAGATCGTTCTCTTTCGAATTTATTCACTTGATATGTTGGATAAATGTTTTTACATGATAATTCCAAAATAATATTTTGTCAATATGTTTTATTACTTTATTTATTAAATGTTTATTAATTGTATCTAATGGTGCATACTATATCCTGATATTGCTATTTGTTTAAAATCCCATCCTCAATCGAATCCGCTTACCCTTTCGGCGCTTATAAATTCGCATCCTGTTTCTATGTGCCTCGCGGCAAATGGCAGGATACCGTCCTGAATAATTACAACTATAATTACAAACATAATTACAAATATTCTAAGCTTCCATGCGAATTTCTGCAAATCCCCGAATAATTCAGAGCAGTTGGGGAATCCTTTGATAAAGAAAAACAGGCAGCAGATGATCCGGCAGCAATGAGCCGGATGTGGCGGAAGTAACCCGTACCGTAATTCCATGTGCATGATGCCCGGATCCTTACGGTACCGCTGCCAGAACGGAGGAAATCAGAATGCGAATGCCATCAAACGATGAAAAGCGAAACGAAAAAAAATCAGACAATCCGTATCATACCGAATTGTCTGATTCTCTCATGTCCAAAAGTATCTGTTCAGCAAATGACTGCACCGGGCTGATTCCGTCGTCTCCATCCTCAGACGCGGAACTCGAGGCTTATGAGGAAATGTATCGCTTCGTCGCCGGATATCCCCGTACATCCGATGCTCCGCAAAGCAATCCTGCAAATTCTTAAGAAATTGCCTTGATCACGTACTTGTAAATCTTTTTATAGGTAGCAGCCGTATAGTGAATCCCGTCCGATGTACCAAAGCCCTTCTTATTCAGGTACGAATACGTGTTCAGATAAACAGACGAAAAGGCGGCCTTGATTTTCTTATTGAACGCCCGAATCTGGCTGTTGGTCACCGTGTATCCATGTGAGGAGGCAACGGACTCTTTGACCGGATTGACAGCCATGATATAGAAATCCACCTGCGGATAGTTCGCAATCAGCGATTTATAATAGGAAATATAATTTGAGCTGTTATATAAATCATTCACACCGAATGCGAAAATCACCTGAACACTCGAATACTTCTTAATATAAGAAGCCAGTGTCGAAGAGGCCGAGCTGACCAGCCAGCTGTAGCCGGATCCGACCTTTCCGATAAACAGCGTGTCAGAAGCAGATACCGCGCTTTGCATGCCGACCGTGCGCGAATCTCCAACAAAAATGGTTTTCTTTATCACCTTTTTGCCGGTGGAATCGAGCTCACAGCCGTCCACCTTACAGTCTGTCAGCCGATACCCCTTCTTTCCGACATAATATCCATCAATCCACTGGCTTTTGAGCATCCTGCCTTTGCTGTTAAAGTAGTAATACTTTCCGTCAATCAGAACCCACCGGTTCCTCGCCATCACACCATTCGCCCGAAAATAATAGCGATAGCTGCCTGTCTTTTTCCACTGCTTCACATAAATCCTGCCGGTCGCATCCGCGTAATAGTGATTCTTTTTGTAAGTAAACCAGCCGGTGCAGACATTTCCCTTCGAATCGAAATAATAAATGCCGCCGTCAATATTCAGCCAGACACTTTTCGCATAAATCCCGGAAGCGTCCTTATATTGATTTCCGGACGTGCTAATTTCCCATTCGCCGCTGGAAGCCACCTCCGCTGTTTTCACAACATTCACAGCGGCGGAAGCCGTTACACTGCCCGTACAGATAAGCAGGCTAAAGAACATTAACAGCAGTAATTTCTTCGCTTTTCCAGGCATAAAGCATTGTTCCTTTCTTTCACCTTGCCTGCCAACGCAGCAGCCGTCCTCTTTTTCCTGTGACCTTGCGGAATCACGCAGCTATACACATCCATGTCCTAGATGCAGCCGCTGGATCCAGCGCCGGACTCCCCATAAGAGCCCGAGGCAAACGACGTCCCGGCATTTCCGGTATCCGGTCAGCGCCGTACCATCAGGATGTACGAACCGCCTGAAGGAAAATAACACTTCCGGTCTTCGCGGATTTAAAGATATACAGTTCAAAGCCACTGTAATACATCGTGCCGTCCTTCCCGTTTCCATAGCAGCTGTAATTCACATAGGACGTCTTCTTATAGGTCGCTCCATACTTTTTCAGAAGCCGTTTCACCTTCGTCACACCGGACTCATAGCTTGCAGCCTTGCGCAGCGTGCTCGTCTTTTTCGAGTTCAGCTTCCCCCGGCTGGAAAACACATAAAATTTGTTGTTAATCACCTGCACGCCGGTCAGTGCGCGCCCGTTGCTGTCAAACGCGTATCTGCTGCCCGAAATTTTCACAAACTTCGGATCCGTTACACCTGTCACACTGTCCTTTGTGCCCTGATATGCCCGGCCGTTTGCCCGGAAGTAGTACCAGTACTTCTTCCCCTTCGATGTGGTAACGGACTTCCACTGATTTTGATAGGCTTTTCCATCCGAGCCAAAATAATAGCGGTATTTCTTCACGGTCACCAGCTGATCTGTCACCGCAATTCCCGATTCGTCAAAATAATAAATGGAGGATGTTCCGTCTGCTTCGGATACGGTCACTAGCTGGCTTTTTGCCGTTTCTCCATTCACGTAATAGCTGTAGCTGCCATCCTCACTCTTCGTCAGTCCATCAGGCACCTCCTCTGCGAATACCCGGGACGCTCCGAACGGCAGTACCGTGATGCCGGCAGCAAAGACCAGCAGAATCAACAATGTTTTTGTTATAAATCGTTTCATTTTCATAAACCTCCTGAATATCAAAAAAGCATCTATCGCATTTTTGTATTTTGTGTTCGTACCTGCATGGTTTTTATTATAACATTCCGGAGATTCTTATGCAAGATTTTCCATAGCCGATTTCGACAAAACGCGGGGGAGGGGTAAGCATATTTTTGCATTTTTCTCTGGCAATTCTGCCCTCATAGTGTTATAGTTTACCGGGAATAAAAAATGAATGGATGTTAAATGAAGGAGACCTCTAAGATGGACTACGCAAAAGAATCCCTGAAAATGCATTATGATCTGAAGGGCAAGATTGAGATTACGGCCCGCGCGGCCGTGGACTCGAAGGACGCTCTGAGCCTTGCCTACACACCCGGCGTGGCGCAGCCCTGCCTCGAGATTCAGAAAGACATCAGCAAAAGCTACGATCTGACCCGCCGCTGGAACACGGTTGCGGTGGTGACCGACGGCACCGCCGTTCTGGGGCTTGGCGATATCGGACCGGAAGCCGGAATGCCGGTGATGGAAGGAAAATGTGTCTTGTTTAAAGCATTCGGCGACGTCGATGCGATCCCGCTCTGTGTGCGCAGCAAGGATGTCGATGAAATTGTCAACACCGTCGCACTGCTTAGCGGCAGCTTCGGCGGCATCAATCTGGAGGATATCTCTGCGCCGCGCTGTTTTGAGATTGAAAAAAAGCTGAAGGAGCGATGTGACATCCCGGTATTCCATGACGATCAGCACGGCACCGCAGTCATCACACTCGCCGGACTGATCAACGCCCTCAAGCTTGTCGGAAAACGCCTGGAGGATGTGAAAATCGTTACATCCGGTGCGGGAGCGGCCGGCATTGCGATCATTCGGCTTCTGCTGTCGATGGGACTGAAAAACGTGGTTATGACAGACCGTCAGGGCGCGATTTTTGAAGGGCGCGCCGGTCTGAACCCGATCAAGGAGGAAATGTCGCATATCACGAACTTTAATCAGGAAAAAGGGACTCTCGCGGATGTCATCCGCGGTGCAGATGTTTTCATCGGCGTCTCCGCCCCGGGAACTCTTACCCCTGATATGGTGCGCACGATGGCCAGAGATCCAATCATTTTCGCCTGCGCCAACCCCACTCCGGAGATTTTCCCGGACGAAGCGAAAGCGGCGGGAGCTGCGGTGGTCTCCACCGGGCGTTCCGATTTCCCGAACCAGGTGAACAATGTGCTCTGCTTCCCCGGTATGTTCCGCGGAGCGCTGGATGTGCGCGCATCCGATATTAATGATGAGATGAAGGTTGCGGCAGCCTACGCGCTGGCCTCTCTGGTCAGCGACGAGGAATTGAATGCAGACTACATTCTTCCGGCCGCGTTTGATCCGCGGGTGAAGGACGCGGTTGCTCACGCGGCGGCCGAGGCCGCCAGGAAAAGCGGCGTGGCGCGGATCTGAGTTTTCTGGTTCCGGGTTTTTGTCGCGAGGCGTTGGAAATCCCCCGTCCAGCAGTCTTTTTGGGGACTGCGGGCGGGGGATTCCGTTTTGATGCGCAGAGCCGGGAAAGGTGTTTTTGGCTGAAGCCATCCCCTACTCTATCTCATCTGCGTTGGATTCGGTATCCGTCCCATCTGTAGTTTCCTCTGACAGATTCTCATCTGCTGAGGCTTTTGAAGCATCTTCGCCGGACTGGTTTTCTCCTGCCGCCGAGGCCGCCGCAGGAGTAATCACAATATTTTCTCCCTCGACCTCCGTCTTTCGTTTCACAATATCCTCAATCTGCGCGCGCTCTGCTTCCGTAAGCTCGGCCGCATTGATAACAACATCCGCTGTATCATCCGTGATGCTTACCACACAGTCCGTGTATCCGCTCGCTTCCAGAAGAAGCTCAGCCGCAGACTCCTTTTCCGCATTGAGCGTCAGGGCCGTCATCGCCGTCACGGCCTCCTCCTTCTGCTCTTCTGCGACATCTGTGCTGTCAATCAGCTCCTGCAGCTCCTCTTTGCTCTTTGCGCGTACCTGCTCCCGGTTCAGCTTCGCGGCGGAAAGGATTTCTGAGAAATCACTGACTCCCGCGCTCGCCAGCACGGCCTCGCCGACCGCCGCCTGTGTTGAGCCGGTGCCTCTTTCCTCATCCGCCTCGGCCGTGTCAGCCGCCTCTTCGTTTGCATCGGAATCACTGTCCTCATCTGCCGTCACACCTGTCAGCCCCGCAGTCCCCTCCTCACTGACCGAAGCCGTCTCCGTGCCATCTCCGTCGAGGCTTACAATGTCAGTGTAGGTGTCTACGTATGTATTTTCCTCAATTTCATCTGTCAGAAGCACCGTGTTGTCGCCGGAGCTTACCGTATCCGCCTCTTCCTCCAGAAGCTGTCCGGAGTAATTCAGATATCCGGCAATCGCAATCATGATTGCCAATGTGGTAATGATAATCTGGTTTTTCTTAAATAGTTTTTTCACCTGATCCTCCTCATTCCATCTTCATTACTTTGATTTTATGCGCCTCTACCCCAAATAATGCCATCACCGCTTCGGTAATCTCTGTCACGACCGTCTGGCTGCCCGCACCCTGCGCGATCACAAGGACACCGAGAATTTCCGGTGCGAGCGCTTCTGTCACATAAGGAATCTCATTTCCATCGGAATCCTTCTCATAGATGGTGCTTTCCCCATTGGACGACTGTTCCGAAGACGCTGACTCACTCTCATTCGTGCTTTCCTCCTTTGCCTCTGACTGTTCTGTATCCTTCTCCACCACCTTCCTTCCGCTCGATTTCAGCGTAATCATCACTTCTACGTCGCCGACTCCATCCACCTGGCTTAAAATCTGCTTCAGACGCGTCTCCAGTGCCAATGTAAAACTTTCATCCGCAGAGCCTATAATCGTTGAACCATTTCCCATTTCTGCCTCAGCCTCCTCCCCGGCGGTCCCATCCTCCTTTTCTGTCCGAGCTCCGGTTTCCTTCTCATCCGATGCCCCGTTATCCGACGGCCAGGCAATCACTACAAGCAAAATTCCTGTAAGCAGAAGAATCAGAATCTGGTCTTTTTTCCCGTTTTTCAGCTTTTCCAGCCATTCCTTCATGCTTCTGCCCCACTTTCTAAGTTCTGAAGTCTCATAATTGCGAAGGTATGCGACCATTACGAAGCTTCTAAGACTGCACAATCATCTCGATCGCTGATAAAGGAACCTGATACAGGCCGGCGATTTCACTTTTGGTCTCTGAGACAGCCATTTCTGAATCCAGGCCTTCTTCCGCGCGCACCTGCACGGTGACCGCCTCCAGCAGATACCCATCTTCCCCGAAGTCCAGCTGCGCGGTAAGGACTGTCAGCCCGTACGCAGAGGCAATTTCCGTAATCTGCCTTTCTATCTCCGTTTGAAATGCCTCCTGAATCGTTTCATTTTTCAGCTCCGAGAGGCCTTCCGCCGCACTCTCCAGATTTTCATAATCCTCCTTCAGAAATTCCAGCTGCAGCAGACGCTCCAGATTGTCCGCGCTCCCCATAAACTCCAGAAGAGGTCCGGCCGCAATCAGGAAAAACAAAAGACCGGCATAAAAGCGGACATAGTTTGCAAACCGGTTCTCCGGTATCAGATGCAGCAAAATTGTCAGAATGCAGGCGGAAGCCGCCAGCGTCTTCATCCACCTGAGCATACCATTCTCCTCTCCCATGATTCGCAAGCGAATCATGGACATGTCATTAAGGAGAGCCGCGCCATTAGAAGTCGCGCTAAAGCGCGAGGATATATCCCGTACGAAGTGCGGGATGCCTCCCCGGCGAGGGGCGCGGCCTGCGTCCATGATTCGCAGGCGAATCATGGACATGTCATTGCAATCGAAATCACAAAAATCGCAAGTGCCGAAGCCATCACCCGAAGCAGAAGTACGCTTCCTTTGGAAATGCTCTCAATTCCATCCACCATCCGCCTGTCGCAGACCGGCGCGATGGCGGCGCAAAGGATCCGAAACAGCAGGACGCAGGCCGCGAGCCGCACAAACGGCGTCAGGCCGATCATCCCAAGTGCGAAAATCCCTGCCACACCTGCCGCGTTTTTTATCACCACTGCCGCCCCAGCCACGGTCTGTGCTGCCGCATCCCATGCGGAACCGATTCCCGGGATGATGGACACGACCCGGTTCAGAGTTGAATTTTTCATGGAATCGACTGCTGGTGCTATCATCCGCTGCACAGCCTGCAGCCCGACAACCAGGCCAAGCACCGACTTTGTCCCCCAGGAGATCAGCGTTTCCAGAAGCTGGGCAGTTCTCGAAAAATAATCCTCCGTTGTAATCTGATTCAGAACCAGCACCAGCATATAAAAATGTACGGCTGGAAGGATCACTTTGATAATCAAAGCCTGCAGCAGGCCGATTGCAAACAGGGTAATCTCGTAAAAGCCCAGTGCGGTGATTGTGCCCGCGCTTAGCACGATGGTAATTGCGTAGGATGGCAGCAGAATTTTCATAAAAGTAATCCATGCCTCACAGGTCGTGGAAACCTGGTCCGCCAGGGAAGAGAACGCATTCATCAGAAGCGTGGAGAGCATCAGATACATCATATAAAAGCTGATGTCCGAAATCTGGTGATTGTCAAACACCCGGATAAAATTCGAAAAGATGGCGGAGGCAAGCGCAATCAGAAGAATCTGACCGGCAAGTGTCCTCTGCCGCTTCCACTCACCCAAAAACAGCTCCGAGACTATTTCCGTCAGCGAATCCCAGTTAAATGGAATACTTCCGGTCAAAAGGCTTTTCATCGTATCCAGGAAGGAAAATTTTTCCGAATCAATCAGCTCCGATAAGGCTTCCTCAATTTCCGCGGCGTCTATGTAATCGGTGAATTCATCCAGCAGCACGGATTCCTCCGCTTCCTTTTGCCCGTCCAGCCCGGAGGCTTCCGCTGCGCTGCTTCTTTCGTCCGTCCATGAGACTTCCTCTGCGCTGCTTCTCCCATCCGCCCAGAAGGCTTCCTCTGCGCTGCTTCTTTCGTCTGTCCAGGAGACTTCCGCTGCACTGCTTCTCTCATCCGCCCAGAAGGCTTCCTCTGTACTGCTTCTCCCATCCGCCCCGCCTGACGCCCTCACATGAGCTAAGCCGGCACCTGACAGGAGGCATGCGATCAGAACGGAAAACAAGCATTTACCACAACGCATACACGGTCTCCATCAAAGCGAGAATAATCGGCGCACTGACTGCCAGTATCGATATTTTTCCAAAGATTTCGATCTGCCCCGCAATTGCGCCAAAACCGGCATCCCGGCAGAGATTCGAGGAAAAATCAGCCACATAGGTAATTCCGATGATTTTCAGAAGTATTTTATAGTAGCTTTTCTGTTCCGAGAGATAGCCTGCCAGTGTTTCCAGCAGTTCAAATACCGAAGAGAGCCTGGACACACTGTAAAAAAGAATCAGCAGGCAGGCAGCCAGACTGATCATGTGCGTAAACGGCGCGTGAGCTTCCTTTAAGAAAAGTCCGAGCATGGCTGCGGATAACCCAAGGCAGGCAATTTTGATCATATTCATAGCGCTTACGTCCTCTCGATTGGTCGGTCCGATCCTTATTTAAATCCGGTGAAATTGCAACCGCATTCTCACAAGGCACAGCCCGGGTACCATGGGAAGTGGTCAGAAAATAAACCGATTATGCTCCCTTATATTTACAGTGCGAATAGCGACTTCACCGTCTCGAACAGCTGACTGATGTAGGGCACCATCCAGAACAGGACCAGAAGCAGCCCGGCCAGACTCGTCAGAAACGCGTGCTCCTCTCTCCCGCTCTGCTTCAGTACCTGTCCAAGCACCGAGACCAGGATTCCGACGGCGGCTATTTTAAAGATCAGGTTTATGCTCATGTTCCACCCCTTCTTATAGTAAAAACATACAGTAAAATCTTACAATAAAATCTTACAGTAAAATAATCACAGCCGCAGCCCCAAATGCCGCCGCGAGCCTGCGGTAAAGGGCGCCCCTCTCCTGCCACTCCTGATACGCCATGTCGCTTAGCCCATCGAACCGCTGCTGATATTGCTGCAAATACGTCTTCTGCATAACAACATCCGCGCAGCTAAGTGCGCCGGCAACTTCTAACAGAGCCTGGTATTCGGCATCGCTTCGCATCAGCTCCCCGGGCAGATGGTTCCTGGCACTTATCTTCCAGATTTCTTCAAAGGATTGTCCGCCCCGCGCCTCCATCTGACCTGCACAACACAGGAGCATGGGCCTAAGAGGCGTTTTGCAGACAGACGCCGCACGTTTCAGTGTCTCCGGAAGAGGAGTCCGATACCAGGTCATCTCCTGTTCCAGCGACAAAAGTGTATCCTTCATCTCCCGAAAGAACAGCCAGCGCCGCTTCAGGCTGCGGTCCAGCTCCAGCCCGGTCAGATAGCACGCTGCGAAGATGCAGATCAGTCCGCAGATTTTCAGCATCGTGCACATAGCAGTTCCCCCAAAGAGCCGCGGATTTCCCTGATCCTGCCCGGAGCATCTCGTCCGCCAAGCACCACATAGCGGTCAAACCTCTGTGCTCTTTGCAGGCTTTGCAGCAAGGGCTTCTTCTCCAGTTCATCGACCGAAGCACCGTGAACCGTTGCAATCAGCCTGCACCCGCAATGGAATACGTTTTCCAGCGCATCTCCATCCCGGCTGCCTCCCAGCTCGTCCACGGCAATCACATGCGGCGACATCGAGCGCAGAAGCATCATCATGCCTTCCGCCTTTGTGCAGCCATCCATTACATCCGTGCGCATACCCAGATCATTCTGCGGTACTCCCAGGTACGCTCCGGCAAGCTCTGAACGCTCATCAACAACCCCGACCGTCCGTCCCGCTCCCAGCGGGCCACCGTCCGAAATCTGCCGGATGATATCGCGCAGAAGTGTCGTTTTTCCTCCGCCGGGCGGAGAAACAATCAGTGTATGGCAGACCTCCCCATCCTGATACAGAAACGGCATCAGGGCGTCCGCGCAGCCTTTCCGCTGATGAGACAGGCGTATGTTCAGAAACGAAATAAACCGGATACACCGGACACCCCTCTCATCCATCTCAGCATGTCCCGCCAGTCCGACCCGATGTCCGCCCGGAATCGTAAAAAAGCCCTGCCTCACCTCCTCATCAAATGCATACAGCGAATAGCCGGAAAGGACCTCGAGGGTTCGATTCAGGTCGTCTCCGGAAATGCGGTAACCTGCCGATATCTCCCGTGATGGCTTTCCCGACCGGCAAAGCGTCCACTCCCGCCCCCGGAACACCACAATCACAGGCTGTCCGACCCGCAGACGGATTTCCTGCAGGCCTTCAAAGTCCAGCCCGGATTCCTCCAGCATACAGCTAAGCGGCTCTGCCAGCAGACGACCGATCAATTTCATTTTCAGATCCCTCCGGAAGCCCTGCACCGATGGCAGGAAAGCAGGCATTTACGTTATTCATATATATGGGAAAATGGCGCAGATTATGCATGGGCACCACATAGAAAGTAATTGCTTTTTTGCGGCAATGTCACTATAATAAAGGAGATCAGAAATCCGTTTTATCCATAGTTCAGAGAAAAGTAAGTGAGTTTCGAGCTTTTTATCACAGAATCAGAAAGGGCTTAATAATTATGAAGAAAAGAGTTGTCGTAGCGCTCGGGCATAAGGCACTGGGCACTACCTTTCCAGAGCAGAGGAATGCCGTGCTGCACACGGCCAGGATCCTTGCCGATCTTGTAGAAGAGGGCGCTCAGCTGATCATCACGCACAGCAATGCGCCTCAGCTTGGCATGATTCACACCGCGATCAATGAATATGCGAAAACACATGAGACCTACAGTGCTCCGGTCGCTCTCTGCTCCGCAATGAGTCAGGGCTATATCGGCTACGATATCCAGAACACGCTCCGTTCGGAGCTTCTCTCCCGCGGGATATACCGGACGGTGGCTACGGTACTGACGCAGGTGACCGTGGATCCGTACGATGAGGCGTTTTATCATCCGATCAAGGTCATCGGACGCTATCTGAATGCGGAAGAAGCTGCAGAGGAGGAAAAGAAGGGAAATTACGTCATCGAAGAGCCCGGCAAAGGATTCCGGCGCATCGTTGCGGCGCCGAAGCCGCTCGATATTGTAGAGATTGATGCTATCAACACGCTGGTCAATGCGGGACACATCGTCGTCGCGGGCGGCGGGGGCGGCATCCCGGTGCTGAAGCAGCGGAATCAGCTGAAGGGCGCCAGTGCCGTCATTGAAAAAGACGCCGTAAGCGGGCGCCTGGCCGATCTGGTGGATGCCGATCAGCTGCTGATTCTGACCAATGAGGAGTTTGTCTATCTCGACTACGAATCGGAGCACCCGCAGCCCATCCGCGAAATGAACGTTTCCGAAGCGCTGCAGCACATCCATAACGGGGAATTCGGCAAGGACAAAATGCTTCCGAAGGTCGAGGCCTCCGTCCATTTTGTCTCCCAGAAGGAAGGCCGCACCGCAATCATCACCTCTCTGGAGACAGCGAAGGATGCCTACCTCGGAAAGACCGGAACGGTGATCCGATAATCTGTTTTTCGAATCGAATGCGGAATTGTTATGCTTCGTCAGGCTCTGTCGGCAAGCTCGCAGTTATCAGAAGCCGCTTTGTTTTACCGAAAAAAACCACTGTCAACAAAATCTGACGGTGGTTTTCTTTCTTTATTTACAGGAAGCTATTTACCTTTTTACTTATTTACTTATTTTTCGCTTACTTATTTCCCAAGCGCCTCCGCAATGCTCTGCGCAGCAAGCTGACCGGAGGTCAGAGCCCAGCCATTATTTGCGCCGGGATGCTTTTTTAACGCTCCTGCTGGCCAGATTTGCCAATGTTTTCTCCGGAATGGTAAGCATCAGCCTCTGTGTGATTCTCTATTTTATTTTTCTTTTTCCTACTACCTTCTGGACGCGCAGGGAAACGAAAAACTTTGAAACACTGGATATCACGGCCAGGCATCTGATCGGATTTGTATTTCCGCTGGCACTGTACGTCGCCGTCCGTCAGTCCGTATTTGTTGGACTCGCCTCACTGAGCCAATCCCTGTGGATTCATCTGGAGCTGCTCCAGCTGGCGATCCTCGCCTGCTATAACGGAACCGTTGCATATGAGGCGAAAAACAATGAATTTTCACTGAATATTCTGATTCCGATCGTGCACTGAGCTGCGTCTATGAGTTTTACATCGCGCTATCAGCGAAGCTCAGCTCTTCCCTGTGCTCCCAAGCCCGCCGCGGTCCGGCGCATCCAGCTCTGCAACGGTCTCAAAATGAAGCTCGGGCTGGTGTTCCATGATCCGGAACTGACAGATGCGGTCATTCCTGTGAATGACTGTGTCGCGCACCGCGAAGGCAGGCATATACCACCAGTCATTCGGACCGGCATAGGTCTCATCAATGATGCCCATATGGTTTGTCTGAATAATGCCGAAGTTTTTAAAGGTCGAGCTGCGGGGAACAATGTGCGCCTCATACCCCGTTGGAAGCTGCATCGCCACGCCCAGTGGAATCAGGCGGAATTCCCCCTTATTCATCACAATCTCCTCGGCCGCGCGCAGATCAATCCAGTCCGACTTGCCGCCGATGTATTCGAGATGCTTAATTTCATCATTTAAATATTGAATGCGTATGATCTTATTCATGGGTTCTCCTCTGAGGATTCTTTTTCATTTCCGAAATCCGTTTCTCTGAATCTGTGATCTGCTGCTTTCATTCCTCCTACATATCGATTGCATCAACAATCTCTTTGCGAACAGATACAAGAAATTGCTAAAGTCACACGGCTGTTCAGAATGGCAGACTTTCTAATACGACCGCCCCGCAAACACAGCCACGGAACGCGGCTGCATCAGAAATGTATTGCCCATGCGCCGCTCCTCGTGTTCCTCGTAAAAATATCTGCCGCACTCATCTCCCGCTGTGTTCACGCTCAGATACCAGACGCCGCCATGCGGAATCTGCGGCAGGCCGATCTCGACCGGCTCCCAGTAGGAGTTTACTGCAATATAGATCATTTCGTCGCGCCCCTTCTGACGGTCATAACCGGCAAAGCTGACGCCGATGGTACGCGCGTTTTCCGGCAGATCGGTAATCTCCGGATTGACGTCGTGGGCGCGCAGGGCAGGCATTCCGCAAACCGCATCCGGCAGGCGCTTCTGAATGATCCGGTGGCGCAGCCGATAGTGGATCATGAATTTGAAGAACTCATAAATGTCGCGGTTTTTCTCGATATAGCTCCAGTCCAGCCATGAAATCTCATTGTCCTGGCAGTAGCCGTTGTTATTTCCAAACTGAGTGTTGCCAAACTCATCCCCCGCATAGAACATCGGGGTACCGCGGCTGCACATCAGTACGGTACAGGCATTGCGGATCATCTTTCGGCGCAGCTTCTTGACCTCCGGGTCATCCGTCTCGCCCTCCGCGCCGCAGTTCCAGCTGCGGTTGTCATTCGTGCCGTCCGTATTGTCCCAGCCGTTCGCCTCATTATGCTTTTCATTATAGGAATACAGATCATATAAGGTAAACCCATCATGGCAGGTCAGGAAATTGATACAGGAATTGTATCCGACATAATTTCCTTTTCCATCCTCATACGCACTCCCGTAGAGATCCCCGGACCCCGCAAGACTCCAGGCTGCGGTCCAGGACACCCAGTTGTCCCCCTTTAAATAAGAGCGCATCACATCACGGTACCGGCCGTTCCACTCCGCCCAGCGGCGGCTTGCCGGAA
Organism: Lachnospiraceae bacterium; assembly: GCA_021199475.1. Lineage (GTDB taxonomy): Bacteria > Bacillota > Clostridia > Lachnospirales > Lachnospiraceae > Choladousia. The sequence goes on along the minus strand of JAJQHZ010000089.1, from coordinate 17,628 downwards.
ACTTTCCGACCTGATACATTCCGCCGGCGTCCCAGGCCTCCGCGATCAGCTTGACGTTGCTCAGTACCGGGTCGTACGCCAGGCTCCGCAGCAGAGGCGGATTGTTCAGAGGCGTGCCATCCTCATGGCGCCCCAGAATACTGGCCAGGTCAAAGCGGAACCCGTCCACGCGGTAATAAATCGTCCAATAGCGCAGGCAGTCCACAATCATCTGCTGCACGATCGGATGATTGCAATTCAGGGTATTGCCGCAGCCGCTGAAATTATAATAATTTCCATCCGGTGTCAGCATATAATAAACGCGATTATCAAAGCCCTTGAAACTGAACGTCGGACCGAGCTCATTGCCCTCCGCCGTATGGTTGAACACCACGTCCAGAATCACTTCAATGTCGTTCCGGTGAAGCTCCCGGATCAGATTTTTCAGCTCACCGCTGACCCGGTGCGTGGCCGCCGACGCCGCATAGCTTGAGTTCGGCGAATAAAAACAGACCGGATTGTAGCCCCAGTAGTCAAGAAGTGTACGCCCGTTCACCTCGCGCATATCCCGCGTCTCATCAAACTCAAAAATCGGCATCAGCTCCACCGCGTTGATCCCAAGCTCCTTCAGATACGGAATCTTCTGCCGCAGCCCGTCAAAGGTGCCTGGATAGCGCACTCCGGATGACGGATGCTGCGTAAATCCGCGCACATGCAGCTCATAGATAATCAGATCGCTCAGCTCTTTTTTTGACTGCGGCATCGCGCCCCAGTCAAACGAATCCTTCATCACGCGCGCATGATAGCTGTTCATTTTCTTCATGCCCCAGTGCCTCTGCCCCGCGACATCCCGCGCGTAGGGATCCAGCAGCACCGCATTGCGGTCAAAAATCAGCCCCTTCTCCGCATCATATGGCCCGTCCACCCGATACGCATATTCAAACTTATCAATGTCCAGCCCGAACACAATCATCGCGTACACATCGCCGATTTTATACTCCTGCGGGAACGGGAGCACCGCGTACGGCTCCTCCTCCCCATTGTGGTAGAGAAGAAGCTCACACGAGGTTCCTTCCTTTGTATGCACCGTAAAATTCACCCCGGAATCGAGCGCCATCGCGCCATTCATGTCAAAAAATCCCGGCCGCACCCAAAACCCATTGATTTCCCGCATCGGGAGGATGGATAATGGGTAGTCTATTTTAAAATTTGACTGATCCATGTCCTTCACTCCATAAAAAATTGTTTATAAATAGATTACCATATGGAGAAACGTGATTCAAGCATCAAAATGGAAAGCTTTCAATTCATCAATCGCTTCATTACGGACGGATAGCGATCCAGATCTGTGTGCGGAAGTGCGGAAGCCGCCGTCATTTTTTCCAGGAAATCCTCTACCGCGCCAAACTGTACATACGTCATCAGATCCAGAATCCCGGGCAACTCTTCTGAAATCGCGCGGTCCAGCAAAAACATCCGCGCACCTGCAAGGGAAGTATTTCCCTCCGCGTGGATTTTTTCCGGATCGACATCCGGGTACATGCCAATGTTTACTGCGGACGTTTTATCGACATGAGAACCGAACGCGCCCGCCATGTAAAAGTCGCTCACCTCATCCAGACCCATCCCGGTCTCGGAGAGCAGGTACTCCATCATCGTGTAGGCGGCCGCCTTTGTGCGGATGAATTCGTGGATATCGCTCTGATAAAACCAGAGACCCGGCGCGTAGCAAAATGCGTACTCACCATTTCCTTCGGTCATCCTCCCGGCCTCTTTTATCTCCGCAACCAGATCCGATGGTACGCATCCGCAGTCTGCGGACGATTTATTTTCCCCATCCGCACGCTCCTCCCTCTCTTCCCGCATTTTCCAGACCACCGCGTCTGAATTCTCCGGTACCAGTTTCCCGCGCAGATCCAGGATTCCATGCAGGAACAGCTCTGAAATCAGGTCGATAATACCGGAGCCGCAGATTCCTTTCGGCGCACCGCCGCCGATGACATCACACATCAGCTCATAACCGATCTCTGCCTGCCCGTGTGACCGAACGTTCACAATGAATTTGTCCTCATCACCATGCAGCGCTTTCCGTTCCCGGTCGCATTTCACCAGCTTTATATGCTGCACTGCACCGTTCGCCGCGCGCATGCCGGTCTTCACGACACCGCCCTCCAACGCCGGTCCCGCAGCACCGGCCCCGCAGAGCAGAAACTCCTTATTGCCAACGACCAGCTCCCCGTTTGTCCCCACGTCGAAAAACAGCGAGATCGACTCCCGGCGGTGCATGCCGGTCGCCACCATTCCGCTGATAATATCGCCGCCGAGATAGTTCGCCTTTCCCGGATAACAATACACATATCCGGACAGAGGAAGATCCAGATCCACGGCCTTCAGAAATCCAGGCTGATCCGCAAGTACTGCGTACGGAGATGAAAACACGCAAAATGCATCCAGCCCGAGCAGGAAATGAATCATCGTGGTGTTACCGGCCACGACCATGGAGATGCACTGCCCCCAACCGGCTTTCCTTTCCGTCTGCGCATCCAGTCCTGATGGGAAGCCAATGTCGGTCTGTACACCCGCCACTGTGGAAACACCAGTATCTGATTGGATATCCTTCTTAATCGGGAGCCCCGTCTTCTGCTCCAGCGTCTCCATCAGTTCCACAATCGTGTCGATCGTCGCCCGCCGGATCTCCTCCAGATGCTCCGGATTGTCCTTGCTGTAAAAAATCCGCGTCAGAATATCCTCGCCGAACGCAATCTGCCGGTTGTACGCACTCTCCTGTGCAAGCACAGTTCCGCAATTGCAGTCGATCAGCTGCATCACAATCGTAGTGCTTCCGAGATCAACCGCCAGACCATAATGCTGCTCACAGGTATCGCCTGCTTCCAGAGCAACAACCTCCCACTGGCATCCATCCCAAGCAAGCGAAGCCGTCAGCTTCCAGCCCGCCTCCTCACAGAGTGGATGCAGAATACGCATGACAGGCAATGGCATTTTTATTGGCATAGAATCCTCTGGAGAAGTCTGTGTCCTGCCCGCTTCGGAGGAAAGAACGAGTTCGGCTGCATCCAGAATACGCTTCTGGGCGGAGCGGTTGTCCTCCTCGGTCGGCGGCGTCAGTTCCAGATAAATTTTCTTTGTGATTCCCCGGGTCATAGACGAACCTCCTGCCTTCTCTCCAGCGCCAATCCAATCAGCAGCAAAATCGGGAATACGATTCCGGCGAAGATGCCGAGGTTCAACTGCCCGCCGAACCGGTTCGCCATCGTTCCCACAAAGGTCGGGCCGCTGCTGCAGCCGACATCTCCGGCCAAAGCAAACAGGGCAAACATCGCTGTGCCGCCCTTCGGAATTCCTCTGGTACCGAGGCTGAAGGTACCGGGCCAGAGGATTCCGACCGAAAGCCCGCAGAGTGCACAGCCAAGGAAGCCAAGAACCGGAAGGGAGGACAGGCCGATGATCAGATAGCTGCACAGGCAGAGCAGACCACTCGCCCACATGAATTTCCTGAGATCAATTTTTTCTCCGCATTTTCCGTAAAACAGCCGGGCGCTGCCCATCGTCACCGCGAAAAGGAGCGGTCCTGCGAGATCGCCGACGGTCTTCGATACGTGCAGGCCGCTCTCCGCATAGGCACTTGCCCACTGACTCACGGCCTGCTCACACGAGCCCGCGCAGGCCATCAGCAGCATGAAAATCCAGAACGAGCCCATCGACGCCAGCTGGCGGATGCTAAGTCCGCTCTCGCCTTCTTCGAGCAGCGAGCCGATCGGCACCTTTGAGAAAAGCAGAGCATTCACGATCGGCACAATCGCCCAGATGACCGCCATGATCTTCCAGTTCCGGATACCAAACAGAGCAAAAAACAGACTGGAAAGCAACACAACACCGACATGCCCCCAGCAGTAAAAGGAATGCAGCAGACTCATCGCCTTTGCCTTCTCATCGCCCGGGCAGGCCTCCATGATCGGGCTGACCAGCACCTCCAAAAGACCGCCGCCCAGCGCATACATCACGACTGCCGCGCACAGTCCCGCATAAGCGTTCGGCAGTAAATCCGGTAAGACTGCCAGCAAAATCAGGCCGGCAGCGGAAAAAACATGCGCACCGATGATGCACGGCCGGTAGCCGATTTTGTCCGCAAATTTCGCCGACAGCAGATCGACCAGCAGCTGAATGGCAAAATTCAGTCCGGTCAAAAGCGCAATCCGGTCCAATGTAATCCCATACTGTGACTGAAAGGTCAGAAACAGAAGGGGCGCAAAATTGTTGATAATCGCCTGTACGATATAACCGATGAAGCAGGCGTAAACGGTGTGCTTATATTGAAATTTCATAAATACTCCTGCGAATTCCTTCCCTTTTCATACTCCCTTGCCTAGTAGCCCGTATCGTAATTCCATGTGCATTCTGCTTGCCTGTTTCGCCGATAGCACGACACAAAAATCCTCGACGTAGCTCGCTACGCCTGCGGTTTTTGTGTCGCACTCTCGACAAAACATTCTGCGCATTATGCACAAGTACTTACGATACGGTCTACTAGATAAACCGAAATCAGGTCTTTTACCGAACGATGCAGAAAACCGTTCTGAATCGTCCAAAGAAAAACGCCCCGAAGGACGTTTTATCTGGTTTTCTGCTATCACATAAATATTTTCATTCATCCTCTTCGTCTGCCAGCAACTCATTCATGGTTCGCCACCCAAGCATTGCGCACTTTACCCGCGCCGGCATATGGGATATATCCTGAAGGGCTCCGGCCTCCTCGAGCTCCTCGAGCTCCTCCTCTGTGATCTCACCATGGATCATCCGCTTGAAAATATCCGCGAGACGCTTTGCCTCTTCCGTGGATTTCCCGATGATCAGATCAAGCATCATGTCCGCGGACGCCTGCGAAATCGCACAGCCGTCCCCGACAAAGGAGCCATCTACAATAGTATCATTTTCCACCTTAAGATGCAGGAAAATGTCGTCGCCGCAGCTCGGATTTACGCCCTCCAGCACCAGATTCGCGCCCTCCAGCTCATGCTTATGACCCGGATGCTGGTTGTGATCAATCAAAATCTCGTTGTAAAAGGTCCTACTCTCCATATCCCATTTCCCTCCTCACTGCTCCAAGGGCATCTGTAAAACGGATGACTTCCTCTTCTGTATTATAAAACATCAGACTGGCGCGCGTCGTCGATCCGACGTGCAGCTGCTGCATCAGCGGCTGTGCGCAGTGGTGCCCTGCCCGCACCGCAATCTTCGAAGCACTCAGGATTTCCGAGACGTCATGCGGGTGGACGCCGTCCACTGTGAAGGTAAGGATGCCATGGTGCTCATCCGGATTTTCACTGCCCAGGATGTGAACGCCGGGAATCTTTTTCATTCTGGAATAGGCCAGAGAGGTCACAGCTCTCTCCCTTTCTTCAATCCAGTCCAGTCCAAGCTGCTGCATATAGCGAATCGCCTCCGCGAGTCCCACAGCACCGCCTGCGTTCACTGTTCCCGCCTCGAATTTGTGCGGAAGCTCCGCGTAGATCACCCGGTCGCGGGTCACCGACTCAATCATTTCTCCGCCGCTCAAAAACGGCGGCATCTTTTTCAGCCATTTCTTCTTGCCGTATAATACACCGATTCCGTCCGGTGCGAGCATTTTATGACCGGAAAATGCCAGAAAATCCACATCCAGATCCTGAACGTCAACCGCCATATGCGGCACACTCTGCGCCCCATCCGCCACAAACACAATGCCGCGCTCATGACAGACCTTAGCAAACCGCCGGATATCGTTTTCCCGGCCAAATACGTTCGAGACCTGCGTCATCGCAACCAGCTTTGTCCGCTCGCCAAGCACTGAGAGCAGTCCCTCTTCCGTAAAGCTGCCGTCCCCGCCGCACTCCAGATAAACCACCTTCGCGCCGGCCCGGTCCGCCGCCTGCCGCCAGGGGAGCATATTGCTGTGATGCTCCGCGATACTCACCACGATCTCATCTCCCGGCTCCAGCAGTATGCTGCCCAGGCTGTACGCCACCAGATTCAAGCTCTCCGACGCGTTCCGGGTAAAGATAATTTCCTCCGTGCTCTTCGCGTGAATAAACTCCTTCACCGTCCGCCGCGCATCCTCATACGCTTCCGTCGCCGCCTCGCTCAGCGGATACAGGCCGCGGAACGGGTTGGCATTCTTCGTCTCATAGAAATCCCGCACCGCGTCCAGTACCACCTTCGGCTTCTGAGAGGTCGCCGCGTTATCCAGATACGCGTAATCCGTATTCTGGAGAAGCGGAAACTCCCGACGGATTTCATCAATGCTCCATTCGCTGCAATTCTCTGCCATGTTTCTGGTTCCCTTCTTTTTTATAAACGAACCTGTCGTCCTTTGTTTCATTCAATTACGCTGTCAACGATCGCGCAGCTTCACCATGTTTCCCTTCTCCTACCATTATCTGAATGTTTATTCACTGAGTGCTTATCCACCCAGTGTTTCATTCCAATACCCGGTGAAAACAACACTGATCCACAGCAGGCACCCATCAGGCGAGGAATTCCTGCACCATCTGGTGCGTTTTCTCGTCCGAAATGCCGCTGCAGATCGCGTCAATCCGCGCCCGCGCCATCATCTCATAGATTTCCTTTTCGTCGATCCCGCGCGAGGAAAGGTAAAACAGCAGCGACTCGTCAAGCCTGCCGATCGTCGCCCCGTGATTGCCCTCGACATCCTCTTCCTCACAGAGAATCAGCGGTACCGTGCGGTTCACCACATCGTCCGAGAACAGCAGCACGTCCTCTTTCTCGTCGCCCTTCGCGCCTTCCGAGCCCTTCCGGAAATCAATGGTACCGCGGAACAGCTTCTGCGATGCGCCGCGCAGCACTCCGGAGACGTCCATGCGGCTGGTCGTCTTCGCGCCAGTCTGATATGCCAGATAGTTCACATCCAGCTTCTGATGGTGATCCAGCAGGTAGCCGATTTTGCTCTCCAGTGCCGCTGACCTTGCACCAAGGTTCGTGCGCAGACCCATGTAGGTATCTCCGCCCCCCAGCACGATCTGGATGGATTCCATCTTAGCTCCTTCTGCACAGGAAGCTCCGACATCATTGATAAAGGTAAATCCGTCCTCCAGATTCTGAATCTGGACAAGGGTGACCTTCGCACCTTTTTCTGCAAAAATCTTTGTCTGGATTGCCGCAAGACCCTCAGCTGCCTCGTCAGTACCAGCAGTTTCCTCTGTCTGCACGAAAGCGTTGTTTTCACAGCCGTCTTTCTGTTTGGCAGCCCCTGCCTCCGATTTCACATTCTCTGTCAATTGCCCGGCAAAACCGCCTTCCATCGTTTTACTTACCGATTTCGCATCGTCTATGCCTCGGAAATCCATAACCACGGTAATCTCGCTGTCTTCCTGCGCGTACACACCGATGGCATTCTGCGCGGCCCCGCCATTTTCATAGCGAAAATGAAGCCGCACCGGCTCGCTCTCTTTCACCCCCCGGGCAATCGTCCAGAGATGCAGGTCGAAATTTCCCTGCTTCTTAAGCTCTTCCATGTCCGATCCCACACCGCCGGGAATCTGCGCGAGCTTCGCAGCCATGCTGGCTGGATTCAAACCCGCAGCTGCGTCTGCCGCCTTCTCCGCATCAACGTTCGATGATGAATCATTCACAGAGGTCCCATCATTTAACGCAATGCATCCGGTTTTGACCACATGGTATTGTATCGTCTCCGGCGTCTCTGCTTCCATGTGCCCTTCATCAGGCGCATACGCGCCCGCCAGACTGGCCTCGTTCACATGCAGCCAGTTCCAGGTCGGGGCAGGCAGCCGGTTCATCGTCATATCAAGTCCCATTTTAACACTCCTTCTGTCAGCTGATTTACCCAATGCTGCCCTTCATCTCCATCCGGATCAGGTTGTTCATCTCCACCGCATATTCGACCGGCAGCTCCTTCGAGACATTGTCCGCGAAACCGCTGACGATCATCGCGCGTGCCTCGTCCTCCGGGATGCCGCGCGACATCAGATAAAAGACCGCATCGTCACTGATGCGCCCAATCTTCGCCTCATGTCCGATGTCCGCATCGCTGGTGCGGATGTCCATTGCCGGTATCGTGTCCGACCGGGAAATCCGGTCCAGCATCAGAGACTGGCAGGAAACCGACGACTTGCTGTGCTTCGCTTTCGGCATCACGGTCACAGAGCTGCGGAAGGTGCTGATACCGCCGCCCTTTGAAATCGAGCGCGTGTTCATATAGGAAGACGTATTGGGCGCAAGATGCATCATCTTCGCTCCGGTATCCAGATTCTGCCCTTTTCCAGCAAATGTGACACCGGTAAATTCCGCCCGTGCTCCGTCTCCCGCGAGAACGCTCATCGGATACAGATAGGATACATGGGAACCGAAGGAGCCGGACACCCATTCAATCTTTCCGCCTGCCTCAACTCTCGCGCGTTTCGTGTTCAGATTGTACATATTTTTCGACCAGTTTTCAATGGTCGAATAGCGCAGCCGCGCATTTTCCCCGACAAACAGCTCCACACAGCCGGCGTGCAGGTTCGCTACGTTATACTTCGGCGCCGAGCAGCCCTCAATAAAATGCAGGTCCGCACCCTCGTCCACGATAATCAGCGTATGCTCGAACTGCCCTGCTCCCGGCGCGTTCAGCCGGAAATAGGACTGCAGCGGAATATCCACCTTAACACCGGGCGGCACATAGACAAACGAACCGCCGGACCAGACTGCCCCGTGCAGCGCCGCAAACTTATGGTCGCGCGGCGGTACCAGCTTCATGAAATGGCTCTTCACCATCTCCGCGTACTCCCCCGTCAGTGCGCTTTCCATATCCGTATAGACCACGCCCTGCGCCGCGACCTCCGCCTTTACATTGTGATAGACCAGCTCTGAATCATACTGTGCGCCGACGCCGGCGAGCGATTCCTTCTCCGCCTGCGGAATGCCGAGCAGATCAAATGTCTTTTTGATATCCTCCGGCACATCCTCCCAGCTCGCCTTCATATCCGTATTTGTCCGGACGTAGGTCGCGATTTTGTCCATATTCAGGCCCTCAATCGACGGCCCCCAGTCCGGCACCGGGATCTCATTATAGATCTGAAGAGACTTCTGCCGGAATTCCCGCATCCACTGCGGGTCATGCTTCTCATCGGAAATCTGCGACACAATCTCCGGCGTCAGGCCCGCTTTCAGGCGGTAGACATCCTTCTCCTCATTTTTCACATCATAAATACTGCGGTTGACGTCCTCAACCCAGGTCTTTTCCTTCATTCTCCGTTATATCCTCCGCGTTCAGCTTCTCGATTTTCATATCATCCAGAACCTGTCCAGGCCAACACGCTTGATTTCATCCCCTCATTTCGAACGCTTCCTCTAAGCAGTTTTCTGTTCGGTTCGACATTTCACTTTCTGGTTTTGACCTGCATCCGGTATTCTATCGTTCTGCTGCTAAAATCGTATCACTCATATTTTTCAAAGCCATGCTCATTAATCTCGTCCACGAGAGACCCATCGCCCTCCGCGACAATCCGTCCGTTCACGAGCACATGCGTCACATCCACATGCAGCGACTCCAGAATCCGCGTACTGTGTGTGATAATCAGCAGTGAGCCGTCCTTGTCCTTCTGGTATTCCTCGACCCCGCGCGAAACCGTGCGCACTGCATCCACATCCAGTCCGGAGTCTGTCTCATCCAGAATCGCCAGCTGCGGCTTCATCATCAGAAGCTGCAGAATCTCCGCTTTCTTCTTCTCACCGCCGGAAAAACCGACGTTCAGGTCACGCTTTGCGTAGGATTTGTCCATCTGGAGAATCTCCATCTTTGCTTCCAGTTCTTTCCGGAAATCCCACAGGCGAATCCGTTCTCCTGTGCGCTGTTCCAGCGCGCTGCGGATAAAATTGCTCAGCGTGATGCCCGGCACCTCGAGCGGATTCTGAAACGATAAAAACAGTCCTGCCTTCGCGCGCTCCGCCGGAGAATCTTCCTCCAGCGCCTTTCCGTCAAATACAATCTGCCCTCCGGTCACTACATAGCCCGGGTTGCCCATCAGCGCATAGCCCAGCGTCGATTTTCCCGCGCCGTTCGGCCCCATCAGGACATGCGTCTCACCCTTTCCAATCTCTAAATTTATACCGTGAAGGATCTCTTTCTCCTCCACCCGCACAGATAAATCCTTTACCTGCAATAACTTCCCTGACATATCATTCCTCCAGATTTTTAAGTATTACATGTCCCATTTTATTTCTCAAAAATAGCTTCACTGAGGATCCGCATCTCAAAGCCGACCATCCAGAGCCGTTCCCTGGCATCCATCTCCTCTGTCAAAAACCCGAGTAAATTACTCGGATTTTGAATTCGAATCGTATTATATACCCTGTAACCCATTCTGACAAGATGTAAATCCGATAAAAATGGTCGGATTTCAAACTTCCTATCAATAAAATGATTCGAATCTTAAAACATATAAATCTGATCAGGATTCAGCAAGTGACGGACAAAAGTTACACCACACTCGTGTCTCCCGGCAGGCGAAACCCTTCCCCGATCACCTCGTTGGATTCCACAATGATTACGAATGCTTTTTCATCCACCTCATGGGCCCGTTTCCGGATATCGTACATCTCTTTTTTGCTGCTCGCGCACAGTACGACATCCTTCTCCTCGCCGCTGTAGCCGCCCTGCCCTTTCAGGATGGTCGCGCCACGCCCGGATGCCGCATCAATGGCCTGCACCATCTCCACCGGGCGGTCCGTGATAATCATCGTCAGCTTCCCGGCATTTGTGCCGTAGAGCACATGATCCAGAACCGTGGTATACAGATAATTCAGGATGATACCGTAAATTACGGCGTCCACGTTTCCAATCAGCAGACCGCCAAACACGATCACAACCACATCCATCATAAATGCAATTCTCCCAAGGGAAAGGTTCGGATGATAATAGCGGATGGTCATCATGATAAAGTCAAAACCACCTGTGGATGAATTCCGCATAAACACGATCGCAAATCCGACTCCGCACAAAACGCCCGCGCAGAGGGCGGCCAGGATCGGCTCTCCATGGTAAACAGGAAGCCTCGGACCGAGCAGATCCATAATCAGAGAGGTAATCACCATGCTTTTCAGCGAATTCAGATAAAACCGTTTTCCCAGCGTCCGATAGCAGCAAAGTGCAATCGGAATATTCAGCACGATCGTCATTGTTCCGACCGGTATGCCCGCCAGATAATACAGAATCAGCGCAAGTCCGGAGACCCCAGTCATCGGAAAATCCGCCGGTATTGCGAAGCTGTAAAATGCCGCGGCCAGCAGAATGCCGCTTGCCAGATCAAATAATACATCCATCAGTATACGATTAAACTTCTTCATCCGTTTCTCCTCCTGTCAGTATTCCACATTGCCCGACAAAATCCGGGTTCCGGAAATAACACAACTCTCCAAAAAATATTGCTATCTGGAAACCTTAAAATGTTTCAGAAATAATACCGAGTTCTAAAACCCTCCGTTAAGAAAAAAGACAGCGGACACTTTCGTGCCTGCTGTCTTATTATCAACCTTTCCGGTATCTTTTAAACTCCATTTTTCCCGCAGATATCCGCCAGACAACACCGGTCGCAATATGGCTTTGTCCGTGCGGTGCAGACGGCGCGGCCGTGATAGACCAGCCGGTGGCAGAATCCATTGCCCTCTTCGGGCGGAATGATTTTCCAGAGCGCCATCTCGACCTTCTTCGGCTCTTTGATGCCGTCGACCAGACCCATCCGGTTCGTCAGGCGGATGCAGTGGGTATCCGTGACGATCGCGGGCTTTCCGAAGACATCACCCATAATCAGATTCGCGCTCTTGCGCCCAACCCCCGGAAGCTTCAGGAGCTCGTCAAAATCATCCGGCACCCTTCCGCCATAGGTTTCTTTCAGGATCCGCATGCAGGCGCTGATGTCCCGCGCCTTACTTTTGCCCAGACCGCAGGGCCGTACAATCGCTTCAATCTCTTCCGGGCTGGCGGCCGCGAGCGTATCCACATCCGGGAACTCCTCATAGAGCTTTTCCACAACGACATTCACCCGCGCGTCCGTGCACTGCGCCGCCAGACGGACACTTACAAGGAGCTTCCACGCTTCATTATAATCCAGGGTGCATTCCGCATCCGGATATTCCTTTTTCAGCCGCCCGATGATGTCCAGGGCGAGCGCTTTCTTTTGTTCTTCTGTTTTTGCAGTCATGATCAGGGTATTCCTTTTTTACCGCTGTCCCTTGTCGTACGGAATGCCCTCCGCTTTCGGCGCACGGGACTTCTTTGACGTGAACGCCAGCACGATCATCGTGATCAGATAAGGAAGCATCCGGTAGAAGTTTGAACTCAGCCCAATCTGGGCAAGCATATAGATGCCGTCGCCATTGATATCGATGCTCGCGTAGGAAGCTGCGATACACTTGAATAAGCCAAAGAGAAGCGCTGCCCCGGCAATGTTGCCAGGCTTCCAGTTACCAAAAATCATAACGGCCAACGCCAGGAAACCAAACCCGGCCACGTCGCCGTTCGCGGAGCAGTTCGCTGTCGTCAGAGCGTAAACGAAACCGCCCAGGCCGGCGAGCGCACCGGAAATAATGGTACCCGCGTAACGCATCCGATACACATTGATGCCCAGAGAATCTGCCGCCTGCGGGTTCTCACCACAGGAACGAAGGCGCAGACCGAAGCGCGTCTTATACAGCAGAACAGACAGAATGATAAACAGCAGAATACACAGATAAGTAGCCAGATATACTTTATTTATAAAGATCTCGCCCAGAATTCCGATGTCTGCCGTCCGGTCAAAGCCCAGCGTGCTTTTTTTTATCATAAACCAGCTCGCCGCATCGCCCTCCGACATATAAAGTGTGCTCTGGTTTGCCAGAATACGGATCAGGAACAGTACAAGGGCTGGCGCCATCAGGTTCAAAGCGGTGCCGCTGATGGTCTGGTTGGCCTTCAGATTGATTGCCGCGAACGCCAGCAGCAGCGAGAAAATCGCGCCGCACAGAGCAGCCACAAGAAGAGCCAATACCTCAAAGCCCTGCAGCGCCACCCAATTGCCGTTTTCCTTCGCCTGGGCAAACCACCCGGCCTGCTGTACCACATTTACAAAATACACTCCGCAGAACGCTCCGAAAATCATAATACCCTCGAGGGCCAGATTGATGATACCGCTCCGCTCGGCAAATACACCGGCCAGCGCAACAATCATCAGGGGAACTGCGTAAAGCAGAGTCTGCTGAATCAAAAATGTCATAGCGCTTCGCCTCCCTTCCCTGCTGCTGAAGCCGTCTTAACCGAATTCGCTCCTGCCACGCCGGAGGATGTCCCGCCGCCGGAAGAAGCATTTTTTCCTGCATCGGACTCTGTATCCGCATTTGCATTATCCTCATGCCCATCGTCCTTCTTCTTGCTTGTAAGAAGCATACGAATCAGCAGTGAAAATGCGCTTAGATAAACGATAACAGAAATAATAACATCGGTGATGTACTCATTATACGCAGTCAGATTAGTCAGCTGCAGACCGCAGATGTCCAGCATGGACATGAAACAGCCGGTAAATACACAGCCAATTGGATTGCAGGAGGCCAGCAGCGCCACTGAAATGCCGGTGAATCCCGCGTCCGGAAGCGACTGATAGGTCGACCAGAAGAATTCGGTATTGCCGGCCAGATAATACAGGGACGCTCCCGCGCCCGCCAGGGCACCGGAGATTGCCATGGAAAGAACGATATTTCTCTTATCCGAAATACCTGCATAGCGGGCTGAATGGCGATTGCTGCCGCAAGCCTTCAGCTGATACCCCATCGTGGTCTTATCCATCAATATGTATACAAGAATTGCAAGGATGATCGCGACGAGGATGCCACCGTTAACCTGAGAGCCGGAAAAAAGCTTATCCAGCCCCAGCTTGGCGGTCGCCACACCATTGTAGCTGGTCTTATAAATGTAACCGGTCTTACCGGATTCGATGGTGTTGCGCAAAACACTGTTCTCGAACACCCAGGTAACAAGGTTCGCGGCAATCCAGTTGCACATGATACAGGCCAGAACCTCATTGATGTTCAGATATGCCTTTACCAGTCCGGGAATCGCTCCCCAGAGCGCACCGGCAAGCATTCCGGCCAGAAATGCCAGCACCCACACCAGCCATGCCGGGCATCCGCCGTTCTCATAAAGAGTCGAAGAGCCGGTCGGGATACTGAGCGCAACCAGAAGCGTCGTCATTGTTCCCATCAGATACTGTCCGGGCGCGCCGATATTGAAAAGACCGGTTTTGTACGCGATCGCAACAGAAAGTCCGGTCAGGATCAATGGCGTTGCACGGAACAGCATATTGCCAAAGTTAGTAGAATTAAAGCCAAATGTCAGGGCTCCCGCCGCATTGCGTCCGGTGCTGAACAGTCCTCCGAATACAAGGAGAATTCCCTCCCCGACACTGCTGATTCCGAGCGATTGATTAGAAAGTCCGACCAGCAGAATAATGATGCTTCCCACTACCATACCAATGATAATGGAAATCACAGAAGAAATGACCGTTTTTGTGCCTTCTTTTGCAAAGAGGCCTCCTGATTTTTCTTTCATACCCCGCTCGCCCCCTTTCGATCCTGGCGCTTTGCTCCGGCCATATAAAGTCCCAGCTCCTGGACATCGGTTTTCTTCGGATCCAGTTCGCCGACAATTTCACCCTCATAGAGCACAAGAATCCGGTCACTCAGGCTCATTACCTCATCCAGTTCGAGAGAAACCAGAAGAATCGCATTCCCCTTGTCACGCTCCGCAATCAGCTGACTGTGGATGTACTCAATCGCACCCACATCCAGTCCGCGCGTTGGCTGGACTGCCATAATCAGAGGCTTATCCCGGTCAAGCTCACGGGCAATGATTGCCTTCTGCTGGTTACCGCCCGACATACTGCGCGCCACGGTGATCGAACCCTGTCCGGAACGCACATCATACTGACCGATCAGCTGATCCGAATAGCTGCGCACCGCTGCATTATCGATAAACCCATTGTGCTGGAACTTCGGCTCCTGAAAACGCTGGAGAACCATGTTCTGCTCCAGGGTAAAATCCAAAATCAGCCCATGCTTGTGGCGATCCTCCGGGATATGGCTCATATTCTGCCCTCTCTCCCGTATGGAGGCATGAGAAATATCCTCTCCGCACAGCGTAACCGTTCCGCCGGAACATTTTTCCAGACCGGTCAGTCCATAGACAAGCTCACTCTGTCCGTTCCCATCAATACCGGCGATACAGACAATCTCTCCCGCGCGTACATCAAAGGAAACATCGTTCACCGCGTCACGCTTATGCGTTGCGGACGGCACACGCAGATTCCGCACCTGAAGCACCGGCTGCTGCGGCTTTGCCTCATCCTTAACAACCTCAAGCTGTACCGGACGGCCGACCATCATATTGGAAAGACTCTGCTTGTCCGTATCCTTTGTATCCACCGTACCAACATACTTTCCTTTGCGAAGCACCGTGACCCGATCCGCCACGGACATAATCTCATTTAGCTTATGAGAAATAAAAAGAATGCTCTTTCCCTCTGCCGCAAATGCCCGCATGGTCTCCAACAGATCCTCAATCTCCTGAGGTGTCAGGACTGCTGTCGGCTCATCAAAAATCAGGATCTCATTATCCCGGTATAGCATTTTCAGAATCTCCACACGCTGCTGCATACCGACCGTAATGTCCTCTACCTTCGCGTCCAGATCCACCTTCAATCCATATTTTTCAGAGAGAGCCTCCACCTTCGCGCGGGCCTCTTTTTTCTGCAAAAAGCCAAGCTTCGTTGTCTCTGCGCCTAAAATGATATTGTCCAGCACGGTAAAGACTTCGATCAGTTTAAAATGCTGATGCACCATACCGATTCCGAGAGCAGTCGCGTCATTCGGGTTATTGATTTTCACTTCCTGACCGTTCTTCCGGATTGTCCCCTCCTCTGGCTGGTACAAACCGAACAGAACGCTCATCAGCGTAGATTTTCCCGCGCCGTTCTCTCCGAGCAGAGCATGTACCTCACCTCGCCGCAGCTGGAGGGTGATGTCGTCATTGGCTATGATTCCGGGAAACCGCTTCGTGATATGGAGCATCTCAATGACATTGTCTGGCTGCATTGCTTTTCCCCCCTTCGTGTCTATAGCAAACAACAAAATTATTTTGTCGTTTACTATGATTTTTCCTTTTTCCTTAGAAAAGGGGAGGCCCCGTGATGCGCCCTCCCCTTTCAAGAGCATTTATGCTCACAGCATATCAGCTGTTTAACTGCTTACTGAACTACTCTACCATCGTAACAACCGCATTCTCAAAGCTGTCAAAATCTGCGTTCTCATAGTCACTATCAACTACAAGCGTGCCGTCAACGACCTCAGCAAGAAGCTCTGCGTAATCGTCTACCGAGAAGTTCTCCAGCGACCAGGTATCGGTCGGAAGGCCTACTGCGTCATCCGCTGCGCCCAGAGTTGTGGTCGTGCCGCCAAGTGTATCCCACTCACCGTCATAGTAAACGCCGATCGCGTACTGGGTTGCTGATGCCAGACCCTTCATGGCAGAAGTGATAACCGTGTCAGACTCGCTGGACTGGTCAACGTCAACACCGATCACATAGCCATCATTTGCGGAAGCCGCTGCAGCGATGGATGAGAACATAGCGCCGCCGCACGCGAATACTACTTCCGTGCCGTTGGTATACCAGCCGCTTACCATGGTCTGCAGCTCTGCGGATGCAGAGTAAGAAGAACCATAGAGCCAGGAATAATTAATATTTACAGTGGTGCCAAGCGCTGCTGCTGCGTCGTTCGCGCCCTGAACGAAGCCGTAGCCGTAACGGCAGCATGCCGGGTTGGTTCCGCCGCCGCCGCCGGAGAAGCCAAGCTCAGTAAAGCCTTCCATCACAACCGCGTAGCCTGCGAAGTAACCGCACTGCTCTTCCTGGAAGTTAATGCCTGCTACGTTAGCCAGAGCATCGTCCCCATCGTAAAGAGTATAACCATCGATAAATACAAAGCTCACATCCGGATAGTCGATCGCCGCCTGTGTCAGAGCAGCCTCCTGAAGATAACCTGCGCATACAACTACCTTCGCACCCGCCTCACAGGCAGCTGCCATTGCATCGTAGCGGTCATCATCCGTCGCCTCGCTCTCATTCGCCGGCTGATAATACTTATAGGACAGACCGTTCTCGTTTGCGTAAAGCTTCACGCCGTTCCAGGTACCCTCATTGAAGGACTTGTCCTTCAGGGAACCGACATCTGTAACGAAAGCAATCTCATAAGTACCGTCATCAGATGTCATGGTATCCTCAATGTCATCTGCGGACACGCTCTCCTCAGCCTGTACCGTAACCGCACCAAGGGAAACGACCATAACGGCTGAGAGCATCAATGCAAGCAATTTTTTCTTCATTTCTTTTCTCTCCTTCTTTTAATTTATTTATCCTGAAGCCACAACGGCCCTGGATCATTTTGGGAACCCCTTTTTGCGCCGCTCTCCTGACAGCACATTGAATGAAATCAGTATAACACACTTTTCGACAAATTGAACTGTTTTTTTCGTTTTTTTTACATCATTTTTTGGAGCTTGTTACTATTCACGGGGTGGGGATGAAGTTTAAGAACTATTGTGGTTTGTTGTTT
>JAJQHZ010000142.1 GCA_021199475.1 Lachnospiraceae bacterium | reverse complement strand
TCGCGGATGTTCTCTTCCGCCCTTCAGATGCATTTTTCAGCTTCCTTTTTCTGTTCTGATGCCGTTTCTCAGATTCTCGTTTCCGTTCTGATGCCGTTTCTCAGTCCCTTCTCCGTCTTGATGCCATTTCTCAGCTATCCTTTTCTGTTTTGATGCCGTTTCTCAGGTTCTCTTTTCCATTGGAAAATATGCTGACTTACATTATTTCATACAAAAATCGGATTTCCTCATATACCTGCGTGAAGTCCACGACACAGTCCCCATTGTAAATCCCGACCGGTACCTTGTCCCCGAAGCTGTAGATTTTGCCGCCATCTCCTTTTTCAAACTCATAGACAAATACTCTCTTTCGATCCGGGTCGATGATCCAGTATTCGCGGACTCCGGCTTTTTTGTATTTGGTCAGCTTTAATACCCTGTCTTTTTTTGAGGAGCCTGGAGATAATACCTCCACAACAAGATCCGGAGCGCCATAGACACGCTCCCGCCGCAGCTTTGACGGATCACAGATAATCAATACATCCGGCTGCACAATCGTCTTATCGTCGCAGTCCAGCTGCACATCCACCGGTGATGTGAAAGCCATGCAGGAGCCTCTTTTTTTACGAATATAATCGTTAAAACTCGATTGGAGACGGTCGCCAATCGCCTGATGAATCAGGGTCGGAGCTGCCATATCATAAATCACACCGTCGATCAGCTCCACTCTCTGGTCCTCCGGCAATGCCAGGTAATCCTCCAGTGTATACTCGCCCAGACGCTTTGAGACTGCGTATTCCGCCAACGCCTCCGATATCATCACGGGAGCTGTTTCTTCAAACATATACCCGGTGCTTTTCCCATCCGCGCTCTTTTCCGAGTCTTTCTCTATGGTCTTCTCCGTGGTCTTCTCCGTTTTTTTCGCCGGGATATTCCCCGCTTCCTTCTTTGATTTTTTCTCCGACGTATTTCCTGTGGTCTTCTCCGTGGTCTCCTCTGATATATTTTCTGCAGTCTTCTCCAGTTTCTCCTCAACGTCCTTTTTTATAATAATTGTTCCATTCTTTCCGGTTTTTGTATCCGTAGGCATAAAATCGATTCTCCTCTCTGCGTTTTCGCGGACGTTTTTTCCGCTTTTTTTGCTTTGATGCCGTTATTCCGTTTTTTTCATAGGGGGATCTAAAAGGTATTTTATCCGAGCTCTGTCGTTTTATCTTTCGTAGAAGTGATGCCGCGCATTTGCAATGCGGCACTTGAATGGTATTTTATTATGTATTTCTCATAAACGCAAGTGTTTTCTCTTATTATTTTAGTTGTTATTTCTGGGGTACGTTATTTCCGAGTGAGAAAACAGTCAAATAAATATTCAAAAAATAGTCCACCAGGTAATTCTTCTGCTGTGCAGGATATCCTCATGCAAAAACTGACCCGGTGGGCTTATTATTTTTCGCTGTCTTTTGCTGTCTTTCGCTATTTTTTGTCTTTTTCTGTCTTTCGCTATTTTTTGCTGCCTTTCACTATCTTTTTTACCTGTTCTTCTTCAGTCTGACAGAGCCGTGCTGCCTGCTGCTGCGCTATTTTCCGAATATAATCAGTACAATCATTTTAAAATAATCGATTTACTGAGAAAATTCTCCTATGCGTCCCCGCCGAATGACACGATATACACGGGGTTGTGCGCGGTCATCAGGTGATAACTGCCCAAAGTGCGGGATTTCGCCGCGGATATCTGTACGATGTCGGCATCCGAACGATGCAGCTTGCGGATCAGATTCATGACCTCCGCAATGCTCTCCAGTGTGACTGTGTTGATGACAATGCGCACAGAAGGATTCTTTTCTAACAAGGTCTCTATGATCTCGCATATATTTCCGGAGCTGCCGCCGATAAACGCATGCGTCGGGGCCGGGAGCTTCTGTAATGCTTCCGGCGCAGTTCCTTCGATGATGGAAAGATTGTCAACTCCAAACTTAGAGTTATTTCTCCGAATCAGGTCGGTTCCGCTCGGGTTGCGCTCAATCGCGTAGACCTGTCCTGCCGTACAAAGCAGAGCACATTCGATGGAGACCGAACCGGTGCCGGCACCAATATCGAACACAATCGAATCTTCTTTCAATCGAAGCTTGGCGATGGAAAGTGCCCGGATTTCTTCTTTCGTCATCGGCACATCGCCGCGCACGAATTCTTGATCCGGGATGCCCGGTGTGATGACCGGACTGCCCTTTGTATTTTCAACCATCATGACATAAAGACCCGCTGTAGTTCGTTTTGATTCCGGTTCCGGCAAAGCGGTCCTGATATCCTCTGTTATCCCCACCTGTATGGACGAAGCGGCCCGAATGGTATCTGCCATCTCTGTCAGCCTGAGCGGAGCCATTCCAAATGCCCCTTCCGATGCCGGGCGGATGCCTTCATATTTGGAGCATTCCTCCGCCTGTAAAAGCTTCTCCCGATGCATCTGCACATCCGAGGCATAATCCAGAAAATCTCCTGGCTCCCCTCGGTCAATCCACTCATCCGGGTAAGATAGATTGGCTCCGATGGTAACCTGCACGTGCGTCATTCCGCCATGCACCAGCTGACGGCAAAGGCGCGAAATGTCTTTTTCTCCGCTGACCAGAAGAATGATTTTGGGGTATTTTTTTACATAATTCGTAAGCGCCAGATCTTTCCCATGTGCGCTCAAAAGCTTCGCATCCTGCCATGACGTCGGTATCCGCGAGGCAAAATATACGACCGACGAAATCCCGCAGTAATAGCGGACCTCACCCCTGGGGAAGACTTCTGCAATCTGCCGTGCCCCGCTGTAAAATCCAACGTCGCCGGACATCAGAATCGAGGCACGCTGCACATCTGGATGCGCCTCCAGCCAGTCATAAATCTTTCTGGCACTGTATTCGGCGACCATCTGCGGGGCATCTGTATCCGATACCAGTTCCCCGGCACACTCCAGCATCCGTTTTGCTCCAAAGATTACCTGCGCACTCCGGATTTCGCGGGCCGCCTCACGCGTCATCGTATCCGGTGTACCCATGCCGATTCCGATGCAGCTGATGCGGCGGCCAGAGTCGGTTACCCGGTGCTTTTCATCTGGCTCTGCAGCCTGCTTTTCCCGTATACTTGCTGTATGTTTTTCACATGTCCCGGCAGCATAATTATCACGTGTCTCCGCAGCATCCGTCTCACGCATCGCCGCATCGTTCTCTTCCGGCATACTGTTTTTCATCTCAGCTGAAATTCGCACAGTCTGTGTGTCTTCCGCAACGTTTTTCCCCTTCGCTGCACTGCACTTGAGAGCCCCGGCTCCTTCATCGGTTCCAGCCAGCGCCTCATCAATCCTTGCCCGCACTTCATCCCAGCCTGCTCCGCTCTCCTTCGGTCTGCGAATGACAACTGCCGTGATCCGGCACTCCCGCACCGCCTCCAGCTTTTCCGGATAACCGCCGGAAGCACCGGTTTCCTTCGTCACTAAAAAGGAAGCATGCGTCTGGCGCAGCATTGCCGTATTGATTTCCGCAGAAAACGGCCCCTGCATGGCACAGATCTGTTTCCCTTCCAGCCCGAGCGAGCGGCAGGAGGTAATCACTTCCGCGGACGGAAGCACACGCGCAAACAGACGGCTTTTATCGGAAATATGCTCGGTGAATACGTGCAGCTCCTTGCTGCCAGTGGTCAGGAAAATGCCGCCTTCCCGGGTTTCCAGATACTCAGCTGCCTCTAAGGTGGATTTTACATAAATAGGGTGATTTCCGCTTTCTGCCATACAATTGGCTTCAGCCATATCCGAGTCATCCGAAGCACGATTGCCCCCGGCTATATTAGAGAGCCCTGCACAGCTATCCTCATCTGCACGGTTTTCCTCCGGCCTTAAGTACCGGACATAAGGCACCTGCTCCTTCTGACACGCCTCACGGATATTTTTTGACACCTCTACCGCATAGGGATGGGTCGCATCCACCACCAGTGCAAATGAATTAGCCCGCAGGAAAGCCCGCATCTGCTCCGCATCCATCCGTCCCTGATGGACCGTGCGCCACTCCTTGCCTTCCTTGCCGGAAGCCGTGAACTCGTCTTTCGCTTCATCTGCGCCGACAGAATTTCCCGCCAAAGCCTCAGAGGAAGGGTGGCTCGCCACCGAAGCCTCCGTGATGCCGGTTCGCAGCACCTCCTCCCCGTATTCGGTCGCCACGCAGATGGTATGTCTGATATGGCGTTTCACGAGATATTCAGAAACCTGACGTCCTTCAATCGTACCGCCAAAAATAAGAATGCTCATGCCACTGCCCCCCAAACTGCCGCGATTACGATCGCAGGCAGCATATTTGCTACTTTTAGCTTGTGCTCCCAGATCAAGTTGACTCCGACGCAGAAGATCAGCATGGAGCCAACCAGCGAGATGCTGTTTAGCGTTCCCTCCGTCATCAGCGGTGCAAGCACACTCGCCAGGATCGTGATGGATCCCTGAAAAATGCCGACCGGGATTGCAGAGAAAATGCATCCCTTCCCCATCGAAGCGGACATTACCATAATAATCAGAAAGTCCAGAATGGCTTTCATCATCAGCGTGGACGGGTCATGGGACATGCCGTCCTGAATCGAGCCGACAATCGCCATCGCACCGATGCAGACGGTGAACGATGCGGTCACGAACGCGTTGACAAATGAATTGTCGTCTGCGTTTCCGCTCTTTTTCTTCAGCCACTCCCCGAAGGTTTCGATGCGCTGCTCGATGTTCAGTCCTTCTCCGATCAGCGCGCCCAGCGCAAAGCTCGCAATCACCATCAGCGAGCCTCCCGAGCTTAATGCTCCGTCGCTGACCGTCATCATTTTTTCCAGTGCTCCGGATATGCCGATGAACATCGTACATACGCCGGTCGCTTTCATCAGCGTCTCCTGCAGGCGGTCGTTCATCAGCCGCTTTCCGGCTAAACCGATCAGCCCGCCCGCAATGATTACTGCGACGTTGATAATTGTACCAGTTCCAACCATATTTTATAATTCTCTTTCTCCATGTATCTGTGTATGTTGCCTGTCAACAGACGTCACGCTTTCCGGCATCCAGTAGACCACACCATTTTCTGGCAGTCCATCTCGTTTTTCAAAAATCCTGATCATTCGTAATTCGGATGGATTCCCTTCGCCAGGCATCGTTTCGGCAATCCGATGCACCGTGCGCGGGCAAACCCGCCGGGACGTCCTGTCCTCATCAATCTTAAAAATCACATCCCCGGTCTTCTCTCACGCTCCCGCCGCGCTCTCGATCGAGACGCCGCTCAGAATCGTGCCGTCATCCTCCTCGTCCTCCACGTAATACGTGATCGTGACTTCATCCCCCACGTCATAGGTCACCGCGTCCGCATCATCCGCCGCAGACACTACATAGTAATATTCGGTTCCCAAAGAGAAGTAAAACATCGTGTTGCCGTCCACGACGACAGAGCGGATATCCGCAATCGTCCCGGTGACTGTGTCGGTCTCAGCCTCCACGACCTCCACCGGGTCGGTTACCTTGACGCCGTTCTCGACCAGAAGCTCCTCATAGTTTGCCTGGCATTCAGCCACCGAGCTGCCGGTCGCCGTGATCTGATAATCCTTTACATTGACCATTGCATACATTTTTACCAGCTCTGCGGAGTCCTTCAGCGACATAAAGTAGGTCGGTTCATCCGAAATATTCAGCAGAAGCGGGAACGTCGCGGTGTAGGAAAGGTGCTGCACCGCGCCCTCCGCGGAGGACATTGCAGAATACTCCGTCGCTCCGGAGATGCTGTAATAGCGCGCTTCCTTCGTGCGCTGGTTCACCAGAATAAATCCGACGTTGGACTCGTCGTTGCCGGCCGAGGTCACGCCCGTGTAAAGATACACATCATCATTCATGGCAATGTAATTGTAGCCGTCCGACGTTGTCGTGACGCCCTTCTGCCCCAGCCAGGAATTGATCCAGCCATTGACCAGCGTGCCGTGATAATTATACTGCATCACAAGCTGATCCGCGGAGTAGACGCGGTCCACCCAGGTCGGCACCTCCGTATAATAGGTGCTCTCGCCGGTAATCGCGTTTACGAGCACCGCGCCCTCCGTATCCTCGCCGCCGAACAGGCCGATCCGGTGTACCGTGCGCGAGCAGACCCACCAGGGCGTTCCGTCCTCATCAATCTCAAAGTTCACATCGCCGAACATCATGGTCGGATAGCGGAACCGCAGCAGGCGATACAGATTGCGCCCGAAATGCTCGCCGGTGGAGTATTTCATCCCCTCATCCAGCTTGACCAGGTCCGCCTCCTGCGTCACCATGTTGACGATGATATAACCCGGCAGACCGTCCGAGCGGTTGTTGAACCACTTGATAATGTTGCCATAGAGCAGCGGCGCGACGCGCACCGGCTCGTTCTGATAATTAATCTGCGAATATTCCTCATCGGAAACCTCAAACTGCGACACCAGACTGCTGTCGCTGGCACTCAGGCTGCCGAGCGTCCGGTTTCCGAGCTGCACGCTGGAATCTTTATCCAGCATCGGAATCTTATCATAAGAAATCTCTGCGACCTCCTCCGTAAAATCGCCGGTCTGCACGTCCAGCAGATTGTAGTAGGACGTTGCATGGAAAATCTCAGAAGAGACAATGCCGCCCACAATCGAGCCCAAAAACACAACCGCAGCCAGAATCAGCGGGATTTTGCAGCGCGCCCACAGGACTCCCTGCTGCAGCGTCACCCCGTAGCGCGAGACGCGAAGCCCCGAAGTCGCCAGCGTGACCATAATATAAATCACCAGTAATACAAACAAAAACAGCCAGAATTCCATGGATTTCAGGTTGATCGGCGGCAGCATTACGTAAAAATAAATGCCCCCGAGCACTGCGGTCGCCACAAGCCGCAAAATCAGATTCAAAATACCATTTGATGCGCTTCCTTTACTCATACTCTTTGTTCTCCCTTCTCTTAATTCTCCCTTTCGCCGCATTTCGACGGCGCTTCTATAACGCTTCTCATGTAACAGATTTCATTCAATCGTTTCGCTCAAACTAGTTTCTCTGTGTATGCCATCTTTACGAAACAATTTCATCTTTCGTATCTTCAGATCTGACGATTACGGTGATTTTCCATTCGTTAAATATTTGACGTCACCGTTGCAATTAGCATCGCATCTTCGTATCTGTTGTAACTATGTCATCCGGCTGCCCATCCCCGAAAGGACCTGACGGTCGGTTATTTTTGTTCACAGGTATTGCAATCACATGCACCTTAAAGAATAAAACAAAGTCTCATTTTGTATTACCAATTTCTTTCCACTCACTCGCGATATTTTTTCGAAACAAGATCACCGCCAGCCCAGCCGTCAGCAGATCCGACATTGCCTGCGCCGAGAGAATTCCCTGATAGCCCAACACCGAAGATGCGATCCCCAGTACCACCGCAAAAATCAGCCCCTGCCGACTGATAGACAGCCAGAATGCGCCCCAGGCCTTGCCCGCCGACTGGAACGTGCTGGTCGAGACCAGGACCACCGCCACAAACAGCATCCCCGCCTGCTGCCAGCGAAGCATCGGCACACCGAGGCGGATCAGCTCCTGATTTGCCGTAAACAGCCCGAACAGCGGACGGGCCACGGCGGCAAGCACGGCTGCGATCGCGACCGCCAGCACGCACTCGAACCGATAGCAGAACGACAGGATTTCTTTCAGGCGGCGATGATTCTTCGCCCCATAGTTATATCCGATCAGCGGCTGAGCGCCGAACGCGAAACCCACAAGCACCAGAATCGCGATCATGTTGACCTTCATCGCGATGCCCATCGCAGCCACCTGCTCATTTCCGTAGGAAAGCAGGCTGCGGTTTGTCAAGGCCATGCCCAGGCTCGACATGAAGTTTGTCACCGAAGCCGGAATTCCGATTGCCAGAATCTGTTTCAGCTCCGCTCCGGTAATAAAAAAGCCCTTCGGATTGATTGACAGCTTTTTACTTTTATGCGTCAGCACCCAGACATAATAGATGTCCGTGCAGATATTGCCGATAACGGTCGCAATCGCCGCGCCCGCCGCTCCGAGCCCCAGCCCGAAAATACAGATCGGGTCGAGCACAATGTTGACGACCGTGCCGAGGATGCTGCCGATCATCGAGCATTGCGCGAGCCCCTCCGTCCGCAGCTGATTATTCGGCGTAAAGGTCAGGATAATAAACGGCGCCCCGAGCGCAATGTACGTGTAATACTGTGACGCGTAAACGCGTGTGTCCGAATCCGCGCCCAACAGCTTCAGCACCGGCGTCCGGAATCCCAGCAGCAGCAGCGCCACCAGAATCCCTCCAATCAGAGCCCCGTAAAAGCAAAAGACACTGATCCGTCTCCCGTCCTCATCCTTTTTCTGCCCGAACAGCCGCGAGATCACGGAGCTGCCGCCCAGCCCCAGAATGTCGCCCAGCGCAATCAGGCAGGTAAACACCGGCGCGCCAAGGGAAACCCCCGCCACCAGATTCGTATTTCCCGTCCGGGCAATGAAGTACGTGTCCACCATATTGTAAAACAGCGAGACCACCATACCCATCACAACCGGCAGCGCCAGCGTAAAAAAAGCCTTATGCACCGGCGCTTTTTCGAAAAGTTCGTCCTCCATCTCGTCTCTCCCGTGCCAATTTATTCCAGAATCCTATTCCCCTGCGGATTCTGCTGTTTTCAGCCCTTCGTTAATCATAAAGCAGCTTTCTTCCATTACCATCGTTCAGCGTCATACCCATGCGTAGCATCAGAGATAATCCTTCCGAATATCCTCCCTGTTTTCCGAACGATTTACGCAGAAAAGAATCGCAGCCGCATCCTTACCCGATCCGGTATCCGCGCGGCGTCACCATCCGCCCATGGATCTCCTTCGTCTGCGAGTTTCCAATAAATACGGTCGTGAACATGTTGACCTGCGCTTCCCGCAGCTCCCCGAGCGTGTACAGCGTTGCCGCTTCGCCCTCACGGCCAATATTTTCCACGGTTCCGCAGACGCGATCCGGCGGCAGCACGCGCAGCAGAATGTCGCAGGCCCGCTTCAGATAGTCCGGCCGCCCCTTGCTGGATGGATTGTAAATGCAAATGCAAAAATCCGCCTCCGCGGCCAGCTCCAGACGCTTCTCAATCTTCTCCCACGGCGTCAGCCGGTCGCTCAGGCTGACGACTGCAAAATCATGCGTCAGCGGGGCGCCGAGCACCGCGCCGCCGCTCAATGCAGCCGTAATCCCTGGAATCACTTCCACCTCGATCTCCGGGTACGCCTCGCCAATCTCCAGCATCAGGCCGCTCATGCCATAGACGCCCGCATCGCCGCTGCAGACCATAGCCACCTGTTTTCCCTTTTCGGCCTCCTCAAACGCCATCTCGCAGCGCTTCGCCTCCTGCGTCATCGGCGTCGTCAGGAATTCCTTCCCCGGATAAGACTCCTTAAGCAGATTCACATAGACCGTATAGCCGATGATCGTGTCACATGCGTTCAACACCTCCGCTGCCCTCTGGCACATCAGCCCCGCTTCGCCGGGTCCCATGCCTATTACATAAAGTTTCTTTTTCACAATCGCTCCCCACTTTCCTTCAAACTCATTCGTAGCTCTTCGCTGCCTTCACAATTACACTCGTTCTATCACACAGGAATGTTTCTTCATTCAGTATTGTCTTAAACCCATCCTTTCCCGGATTCAAATACTCTCCCATACGATTTCACCAATAAAAGATGTTTCAAAACCTTACGCTCCAGCTTTTCTCCGCCACAGCAACGGTTACGCCGTCTTCCGCCTGTTTTCTCAGGATAAGCCGTCCGCCTGCTTCGGTCGTATCCGGCTGCTCGTATCCGGCTGCTTCCTCGATCTTTGTCCGGGCGAGCCATTCATTCCTCACTGGTTCTGAATCCGGCTGGCCGTATCTGGCTGCTTCCTCGACCCTTGTCCGGGCGGGCCATTCATTCCTCACTGGTTCCAAATCCGGCTGTCCGGACATCTCCCTCGCCATGCAGAGCGCCGCACGCTCACAGACATTATCCACACCGGTCACATGTTTCACAAAAGAAGACGGTGAGAAATTGCCCTCCACCGCGGCGAGTACCTCCGCCGAATACGTTTCAAACTGCAGCTTATTTTTTCTGCAAAATTCCAGCAGCCCCGGCTCCTCCTTTTTCAGCTCGATAGATGCGGCACCCGCAATATCTTCCATGGTAATCCCCAACATATCAATTGCCCGCTGCACCGCTTTTGTGATCTCCTGCTCCGCTTTCCCTTTTCGGCAGCCAATCCCGAGAACATAAGCGTTCGGATAAAGATGCAAAACAACCGGCGGCAATTGAGACCCCTTTACGCTAGTCTCAGCCTCCATAGGCTCTAATGCATTTGCGTGCGCCCATTCTGTCTGCGCAGCGTCCGCCCAACTGCCAATTGCATTTGAATGCATCCATTCTATCCGCGCAGCGTCCGCCCATCTGCCGGAACCAATTGTTATTATACCGCCCAAGTGCGCCGGCATTTTTTCTTCGAAATTAGTTTGCGCCGGCCTCGATTGTTTCTTTTCTTCCCAATTATCATCTTCCAGCAGCACCAGCTCCGGCGGCAGTTCCCCTTCGATTCTTCCCTCACAGAGTACGCCAATCTTCTCGCCGCGCAGAAGCGCCGCGGAGATCTCTTTTGCCGCCCTCATACTTCCAATCCGCAGCGCATTTTCTTTAGCAAAGACATCAACCGCAAATTTTCCATTCACATCCGTTGCGGTCGTGATCACCGGGGTCGCGCCAAGAATCTCCGCTGCCTGCACTGCCAGGCGGTTTGCCCCGCCGATGTGCCCTGACAGCAGGGATATCACGAACTGTCCCGCCTCATCAACCACCAGTACCGCCGGATCGGTCGTCTTGCTTTTGATAAAGGGGGCAATCGTGCGCACCGCAATGCCGCACGCCCCCACAAAAATAATCCCATCCGCGCCGGAAGCAAACAGGCCGCCGCACCATTCTTTCAGGCTGCCTTCATAGCGCACAATCTCGTATTCTTTTTCAAACGCAGCGGCAACCGAATCCGCAACCCGTCCTCCGCGCGCGGTAAAGCTTGCAATCCCCAGTCGTTTCATGTAAAATTCATTCAACCTTATTGGAAATCTTCCGGCAAATTAGTATCATTTCATCCAATTCAGCCATTATTAGCAACAAAGCCATTATACGACACCATACCAATTTTCTCAACTTGATTTTCTTATATCCGCACCTGTTTCATTTCTTCAAAGAAAAATGCCCGGATGTCCGGGCACGGGTCTTCGACAGTTAAACTGAATTCAAATCGCCGCAAAGCCTTGATTTAG
>JAJQHZ010000040.1 GCA_021199475.1 Lachnospiraceae bacterium | reverse complement strand
CAATTTAGTACATAAATTCTCCTTGGTGGGGCTTGGCTCGGGTGTGACCTGTAACATCCTTAGCGGGACAGGTCTTCCATTTTGATATTTTGCTTGTTAATACTGGCTTTATGTGCTAAACTGCTCCCGAAAGGTTCAGCGTAATTTTCGGATAGATGAGGAACGGAAGGATTTATCTGCATTAACAAACAGTATAGTTGAAATGCAGATAAGAGGAATTGAGGTGGCAAGCAGTGAAATTGAAGAATGTAAATATCACGAATTATAGATGCTTTAAAGAAGCTCGCATAGACTTTGATGACCACGTAACATTGATTGTAGGTAAAAATGGAACTGGAAAAACAGCGATTTTGGACGCAGTAGCAGTTTCGATCAGTACATTTTTGCTTGGAATTGATGGCGGAGTGAGCAGAAGTATATTAAAAGAGGATGCCAGATATGAATTTTATGATTTGAATGGAACAGTTGATCCCCAGCATCAATTCCCGGTAAGTGTTGAAAGCATGGGGGATTGCTGCGGTAAACGTGATATAAAATGGTTTCGTTCTTTAAATTCGGCAAACAGTAAGACTACTATTAAAGATGCTGGTGAATTAACAGAGATTGCCAGATACGTTCAAAATCAGATTATGACCGGAGATAAGACACTTGTTCTTCCACTACTCTCTTACTATGGTACCGGACGGTTATATGCACAGAAGAAAGAAAAACGGAACATGAAGTCCCTGATAGAATTTAAGCGTCAGGTCGGTTATGTTGATTGTATGGCTGCAGAATCCAATGAAAAATTAATGCTGAACTGGTTTCAGAAACAGACCATGAAGAGCCTGCAGAACCAGCAAAAAACGGGTGTTTTAGAAACACCATTGCTTTTAAAGACAGTAGAAAAAGCGATATGTAAAAGCTATGAAAAAATCAGTGGGGCAAGTAATACATCGCTCATTTTTGATCTGGATACGCATAGACTGGTTCTGGAGTTTCAATCCTCAAATGGCAGCGTCCAAAAGTTTGCGATGGATGAAATGAGTGATGGCTACAAAAACACTTTAAGTATGATAGGTGATATTGCATATCGCATGGCAGTTTTGAATCTTAATCTGGGCGAACGGGTGCTGGAAGAGACACCTGGGATCGTATTAATTGATGAAGTAGATCTTCATTTACACCCGCAGTGGCAGCAGACGATTTTGAAAGATTTACAGGAGGTATTTCCGAAGATTCAATTTATTGTAACTTCACATGCTCCAGCGGTTATCAATTCTGTTCCAAGAGAGCAGATTCGGGTTTTGGACAACGGATGTATTTATATGCCGGCAACTGAAACTTATGGACGAGATGCGAATTCTATTTTAAGAGAGGTTATGAAAGTATCGGAAAGACCGGTAGACATCAAAAGAAAACTAGATATATTCTATGCTTGCATGGATGAAAAAGATTATGTAAAAGCGGATGAGGTATTGGCATTGATAGAGAATCTTGTTGGGACAACAGATCCTGATATTGCAGCGGCAAGAACATCTCTGGAATTAGAGAAAATTTTGGGAGAATAATCTATGATTGTAGTAAAAAGAGGAAAAGAACCAAATAGTCTGCTGGAATTTCGCAAGCAAAATCCGGATGCAGATTATGAGGATACTCCATCTGATGTATTAAACGACATCAGAGAGCAGATGTGGAGAGAACAGGGATGTTTATGTGGGTATTGTATGAAAAGAATTAATAGCCCGGATGCCGAAAGAATTGAGCACTGCATTCCAAGACATCCAAAAGGAGAAACAGTACACGATAAGCAGGCAACACTGAATTATAGATGGATGCTTGGCGTCTGTTACGGTAATAGCCTGAATCGTGGAGTAAAGCCAGAAGAAATGACCTGAGATGCCCACCGACGTAATACGGAACTAATTATAAATCCGTATGATGAGACGTCAATCAGAAAGATAAAGTATAAGGCGGATGGAAGAATTTATTCAGACGATCCGGAGATTAACAAGGATTTGACAGAAACTTTAAATCTTAATTGTGAAGCAATATCATTACCTCAGACACGGAAAAATGTGCTGACGGAAACAAAAAACAGAATTGCAAAAAAATGTAAAGGAAAAACACAGGATGCTTATATGCAGGAGTTGAGACGTACATATGTAAGCCTGGCACATGAACGGAATTTGATACCATACTGTGGAATTATTATTTCCTGGTTAGAGAATAAACTGAAAATTTTATAGGAGGGGTTCGACCGGAACTTAAGAGATATACTCGCAAGCTACATATTCTATATAATATGAAGAACAGAATTAACGAGGAGGATTATGTATGGAAAAAAGATATCAGGTTTTCGTTAGTTCCACATATGAAGACTTAAAAGAAGAACGGAAAAGAATAATAGAAACATTATTAAATGCCAAATTTTTTCTTGCTGGTATGGAGTTGTTTACTGCATCAAATGAGGAACAGTTTTTATATATTAAAAAAATAATAGATTATTGTGATTATTATGTTTTGATATTAGGAGCCAGATACGGAAGTATAGATAAGGAAACCGGTAAAAGCTTCACAGAAATGGAATACGATTATGCCATAGCTCAGAATATTCCAGTTTTGGCTTTTGTGCATAGTGATCCTGAAAATGTCGTTGCTAATAAAAGGGAAAAAAACAATATTAAATTATTTAATGAATTTAGAAGTAAAGTACTGAAAAATAGTAAAATGAGTAAGCTTTGGAGTGAAAATTATGAGTTAGCAGCAGATATAATTGTAAGTTTATTTCAGATGGTTGATGAACATCCTAGGGTTGGCTGGGTTCGTGGTGGTGAAAATGTTGAGGAATTATTAGCTCAAATTAATAGGCTTCGTATTGAAAATGATAAATTGGCAAGGAGCAACGAAGAACTGAAAGATTTGCTTCAGGATAAGAAAAGCGCAGATAATCTGGCACAGGATGAAGATATTATAAAAGTAACTGGGATTCGTTATGATAATAAAGATGAATATGATCCAGAATTTGATATGCCTGTTACGATAAGAATTAATCAGAAGAAACGCAGTTGTTCGTTAACGTGGAATGCTTTATTGCAAGCTGTAGCGCCAATTTGTTTTACCGGATGTAAAGAATATGAATTTAGAAATGCTATTAATGAATTGTGCCAAGAAAAAATTCATGAGGGAAATTATGATATTTCTCAGAAAAGTTTTGATGTGATAAGATTTCAGATGTTAGCTTTAAATTGGATTTCAATTGAAAAATCATATAATGATATTGAAGTCGATGATATTTGCCTGACAAACGAAGGGAAAAAGGAATTTATGGATAAAGTAACAATAAAAAAGCATTTACAATGAATACGGAAATATAATAGTGCTTGCTATTCTATTTAATGTGACAGTAGGTCTACTTATTGATATTTATAAATTTATTAAATCAAATGATACAAGGATTATGAGAGTGCGGGGCACGGAGCGATCCGTAGTATCATGCATTTTTTTCGCTCGAATCATCAAATATTTACATTATAAAACAGAATGTTTGAACGTTTTATCCGGCTAATTTATTGCTCAAAGGGCAAGAAGTCTTATATTTTTTGTCCCTAATGGAACCCTAGCAGAAGGCCAGGTCTTCGGCAACGGCTGTAAAATTTTTACGATTGCCGGTCCGGTGATCCTGTATGGGCTGTTTACCAGCTGGGTGCTTGGACTGATTTACTGGGGGCTGAAGGCAGTCGGAGTGGTGTGAGCAGAAGTATATTAAAAGAGGGAGAAGATTGCTATATAGTGCGCTTTTAAAGGAGGAATCCGATGTTTTTTCCGCTATTTGCAGACTTGTCGGGAAAAGAAATCCTTGTCGTCGGTGCGGGCAGAATTGCTGAACGGCGGATTCGTGCGCTGGATGGATTTGCGGCACACATTACTGTTGTCGCTCCGGATATTTTACCGGAGATTTTGCCAAAGGATGGCAATGAGGGTGCGCTGCTCTCTGTTTTTCACAGAAGTTTTATTGAAACGGATCTTGAAGGAAAAGATTTGGTGCTTGCGGCTACCAATGATGCCGCATTGAATCGGTATATCCGGGAGCTGTGTCAAGAGAAGAATCTGCCTGTGAATGTATGCACGGACGCCAGCCTTTGCGATTTTCAGTTCCCTTCTATCATTGAGTGCGGCAAGGTAGTCATCGGACTCAATGCCTCCGGGCAGGATCATCATCTGGTCAAGGAGACCCGTAAAAAGGCAGAGGCAATCCTGGATGGAGAGGGGATTCAGAGCAGATATTCCGGATAAACAAAAAAGTGACATCTATCAAGTGATGTGCTATACTGGATTCCGGTTCTTTGAGCCATAACCTGATATGGAGGAAATGGTACTGATTTATGGCACATAAGCATGGCGGAGACATTTACACGCATAGCGGTGTGAAGGATTTCTCCGCAAATATTAATTTTCGCGGGATGCCTTCTGTCGTCCGGGAGGCCGCAAGGAACGCAGTGGACGCATCCGTGCATTATCCGGATCCGGACTGCCGCATGCTGAAGTCTGCGCTCGCCGCAAGGGAGCATGTTCTTCCGGAGCATATCATTTGTGGAAATGGCGCGGCGGAGCTCATGTTTGCGCTTGCGAACGCGGTTCGCCCGAAGCGGGCGCTCATAGCGGTTCCGTCTTTTTTTGAATATGAGCAGTCACTGGAAGGCTGTGGATGCGAGATTGAGCGCTTTTTGTTAAGTCCCAAAGAGGAGTTTCGGCTGGACGAAAGACTTTTGCGCGAGGCGGTTCTGCTCTCAGAGCATACATATGCCGGGGAACCCGTGAAAGGGAAACGTGAGCTTCTTAACCGATTTCATGAAAATGCAGAACAAAAATTGTCTGAACCGTATGAGCGGTGGCGCGCGATGATCATTCTTGGAAACCCAAACAATCCGACCGGAAGAGTGATTGAAACGGATGTTTTATGGAAGCTGATTCGTGTATGTCTGGATCATCGCATCCTGCTGGTATTAGATGAAAGCTTCATGGATTTTCTGGATGCGGAAGACAGAAAAGAGACATTTTCTGCCACCATTTTGCTTTCAGAATGCCCGAACGTTTTTATCATACGCTCTTTCACGAAAATGTACGCAATACCGGGCATTCGGTTTGGCTATGGGATGTGTTCAGAGCGCAAGCTGCTTGAACAGATGCGGCAGCTGCTTCAGCCATGGAATGTTTCCGTCGTGGCTCAGGAGGCGGCGACAGCCGCAGCTTCGGAGGTTGATTTTGCGCTGGAGACCGCCGCACAGATCTCTGTAAACAGGAACGCGTTTGCGGACGGACTTCGGGATGCGGGGGTTCGCGTGTTCCCATCCTCTGCAAATTTTCTGCTGATTTGTGGGCCGGAAGATTTAGGGAAGCATTGCCTGGAGAAGGGATTTTTGATTCGTGACTGCGGGAATTTCCCGGGGCTCGAGCGAGCGGGCGATGGACGGGCTTATTTTCGTGTCTGTGTGAGAAGCTTCGAGGAAAATGAAGAACTTTTGAAGGTGATGTGCAGCTGCTGCCGTGATTAAAAATAGATAAGCATCTGTCGGATACGCAGCAGTATAGGATCACGAGGCGGCCGGGCTTTTATGCATACAGACACAGGGAGTCTGCGATATATATCGTGCTGCAGGCCGGGTGTGTCGGAGCAGGAAGCGGGTCAGGCCAGGATTTCGGACAGGAGTGAATGCAAATGGCGAAAGCAATCATGATTCAGGGTACCATGTCAAATGTCGGCAAAAGTGTGGTAGCGGCCGGACTTTGCAGGATTTTTCATCAGGATGGTTATCGTGTAGCTCCGTTTAAGTCACAGAATATGGCGCTGAATTCGTTTATTACGAAGGAGGGGCTCGAGATGGGACGGGCACAGGTCATGCAGGCAGAAGCGGCCGGGGTCGAGCCGCTGGTTGCGATGAACCCGATTCTCCTGAAGCCGACCAATGATATCGGTTCGCAGGTCATCGTGAATGGCGAAGTACTTGGCACTATGAATGCGCGCGATTATTTCAAAATGAAAAAAAGTCTGATTCCGGATATCAGGAAAGCTTATGAGTATCTGGATCGGGAATATGATATCATCGTGATCGAGGGTGCGGGAAGTCCGGCTGAGATCAACCTGAAACAGGATGATATTGTGAATATGGGGATGGCGAAGCTGGTAAATGCGCCGGTTCTTCTGGTAGGGGATATTGACCGCGGCGGAGTGTTCGCACAGCTTTATGGGACGACGGAGCTTTTGGAAAAAGAGGAAAAAGAGCGAATTAAGGGTCTGATCATCAACAAATTCAGAGGAGACAAGTCGATTCTCGATCCGGGTGTGGAGATGCTGGAGCAGCTGACCGGGATTCCCGTGGTGGGCGTGACGCCTTACCTGCATGTCAGCCTGGAGGATGAGGATTCCTTAAGTGAGCGTCTGGAGGGTGAGAATGTCGGAAATGCTTCTGCTGCTAATCGGCAGGTGCCGCTGATTGATCTGGCGGTTATCCGGCTCCCGCGTATTTCTAATTTTACGGATTTTAATGTATTCGAGAGCATAGAGGGTGTTTCTGTACGTTACGTCTCTTCGGTTCATCAGCTGGGGACTCCGGATCTGATTTTGCTTCCCGGCACAAAGAATACGATGCGAGATCTGCTCTGGATGCGCCAGAATGGACTGGAGGCCGCCATTTTGAAGGCTCAGCAGGCAGGTACTGTGATTTTCGGCATCTGCGGCGGCTATCAGATGCTTGGCCGGACGATTACAGACGCGGAAGGCGTAGAAGAGGGCGGAACGATCCGTGGGATGGGCCTGCTTGATATGGATACTGTTTTTGAAAGTGAGAAGGCCCGAACCCGAGTGGAAGGGCGGTTCCTCGCGCCGGGCGGCGTGCTCTCGGGTCTGGCTGATATCCCGTTCTATGGCTACGAGATCCATATGGGACGATCCTGGCCGATCAAACACTCTGATCCGACGCAAAATCAGGAACACACTTCCGGGAATCCGGACGATGGATGGAGCGACATGAGCCAGAGCCTTTGCTCTGTCGGATGTCTGACAACCCTCGAGGATGCCATTACCGGCGAAAAAAAGTGTGATGGCGCCTGGAAGGACAATGTCTATGGCACCTATGTGCACGGAATTTTTGACCGGGAGGAGGTCGCGACTGCTCTCATCCGTTCTCTGGCGGCTTCCAAGGGCGTCACAGAGCAAATGGGCGCCTCAATGGATTTTGCGGCATTTAAAGAAACGCAATATGATCTGCTGGCAGACGGTTTGCGGGCGAATCTGGATATGCAGGCGATTTACCGCATTCTGGAAGAGGGTGCGTAAGCAGGCTGTCAGTTTCGGCGGAATGCATGGTTACCTGCTTTTGGTTATTGAATCAGGAGCAGCTTCAGGGATTTTAAGGCAGCGAATTTTAAGGCACGCCGGGCATGGCAAAAAGGGGCTACCCAAAACCGGAAGAATGCGTTATAATGGCGTCTGATTATGTATTTCGATAAGTAGAATGAGAAGAAAAACAAAAGTATAAAAGAAAAAGCAGTTCTGTCTGTCAACATGCTGCGGACGTAATGTTCAGATTTGTAACAGGCCAGGGAACGCTTTTTAAGAAGAGGAGATTTGAGATGAAAGAATTAGCTAAGCTGATGGAATACCGGGAGAGTGTGCGGGTAGTAGATGCGACGCTGCGGGACGGCGGACTTGTGAATGATTT
The DNA here is from genome assembly GCA_021199475.1 of Lachnospiraceae bacterium. Lineage (GTDB taxonomy): Bacteria > Bacillota > Clostridia > Lachnospirales > Lachnospiraceae > Choladousia. The sequence continues at coordinate 3,791 of JAJQHZ010000040.1, read as the reverse complement.
TTATTTCACGGATGAATTTGCAAGAGCGGTATACGAGACCAATATCAGAGCCGGTGTCGATTATATGGAGTTTGGTTATAAAGCATCCAGAGAGATGTTTGATGAAAGCAAATTCGGCAAGTGGAAGTTCTGTAAGGATGAGGATATCCGCGCCATCGTTGGCGATAATGACACGAATCTGAAGATTTCGGTCATGGCGGATGTCGGCCGCTGCGATTATAAGACGGATATTATCAATCGCTCTGACAGCCCGATTGATCTGATTCGCGTGGCTACGTATCTGAACACCATGCCGGGTGCGGTTGATATGATTGAAGACGCACACGCGAAGGGCTACGAGACAAGCTGCAACATTATGGCGATCTCAAACGCACAGGAGAGTGATTTGGTCGTGGCACTGGATTTACTTGGGAAAACCCCGGTGGATGTCTGCTACATCGTAGACAGCTATGGTTCCCTCTATCCGGAGCAGATCGCGCGCATCGCGGATGTCTATATGAATTTTGCAGCGAAATACGGGAAAAAGATTGGGATTCACGCGCACAACAATCAGCAGCTTGCGTTTGCGAACACCATTGAGGCAGTCGGCGACGGCGCGGACTGGCTGGACGGTACCTATGCCGGCATGGGACGCGGCGCGGGCAACTGTGCGATGGAGCTGCTGCTTGGATTTTTGAAAAATCCGAAATATAAGGAGTATCCGGCCATTCAGTTTGTTGACAAATACATAAGCCAGCTGAAAAAAGAAGGGATTGTCTGGGGGTATGACCTGCAGTATCTGATGACTGGTCTTCTGAATCAGCACCCGCGCACTGCGATCGCATTCACAAAGGCGGGCAGAACCGATTATGCGGAATTCTACCGCGAAGTTGTTGCGCAGGATTGAAAATCGAGAATTGATCCGATAGGAAAATGTGATTATTTCGTGCACGGTCTGTCAGATAATTTTCGGACATTCATTTTCAGGACGGAAGTTTTGTGGACAGCATAAGTTTGAGAGGATAGTTTGTATGAATCAAAGCAGAACCCTATCATCAATGGATGCGAAAGCGGTGACATTGGACGATATTGAACGGCTTTCTCCGATGGACATCGAGCGGCGCAGCTTTGAAATTATTTCCAGGGAAGCGGGAGAACGGATCCCGGATGATGAGCGTGCGATGATCGTAAAGCGGGTGATTCACACAACGGCTGATTTCGATTATATCGACAATCTCTGCTTTTCTGAGGGGGCTGTAGAAGCGGCGCTGCAGGCGTTAAGGAACGGCGCCTGGATTATCACGGATACGAACATGGCGCTTTCCGGCATCAACAAGCCGAGTCTGAAAAAAGCCGGCGGAGAGGCATTTTGCTTCATGGCAGATGAGGATGTTGCCCAAAAAGCGAAACGTCTGGGTGTGACACGCGCATCAGTCAGTGTGGACAAGGCCGCCGCACTGGAGCGTCCGGTGATTTACGCGGTTGGTAACGCGCCGACGGCATTGATCCGCCTGTATGAGCTGATTTCGGAGGGATGCTTTCGCCCGGAGCTGATCATCGGGGTCCCGGTGGGCTTTGTTAATGTGGTGCAGTCGAAGGAACTGATTATGCAGACCGACATACCATATATTGTGGCCAGAGGACGCAAGGGTGGGAGCAATGTTGCGGCCTGTATCTGTAATGCGCTGCTGTATATGCTGGATGGAAGCCGCGTATGAAAAATTGCTTCGCAATGACGCGGCCTTCGTCCGCACTCGTAAACGAGTACGGACATATGATGGAAGCCGCGCATGAAAATTGCTTTGCAATGGCGCGGCGTGGGTTTTAAGACAGGAGGAAACAGGTATGTGCGGAATCGTAGGTTATACCGGCGGGCAGCAGGCTGCCCCGATTCTTCTGGATGGGCTTTCGAAGCTGGAATATCGAGGCTATGATTCCTCCGGGATGGCAGTCCGGGACGGGGAAAAGGAGCCGGTGATTGTAAAAGCGAAAGGTCGTCTGCGTGCACTGGCGGATAAAACGGACGGCGGTTCGGCTCTGCAGGGAACCTGCGGCATAGGTCATACCCGCTGGGCGACGCATGGCGAGCCGTCGGAGAACAATGCACACCCGCATATGTCGGATGATCTTGCGGTTGTGGCGGTTCACAATGGTATCATTGAAAATTATCAGGAGCTGAAGGATAAGCTGACACGCAAGGGGTATACCTTTTATTCCAACACGGATACCGAAGTAGCGGTAAAGCTGATCGACTACTATTATAAAAAATATAAAATCGGACCGACGGATGCGCTCCCCAAGGCGATGCTGCGGATCCGCGGTTCTTATGCGCTGGCAGTCATGTTCAAGGATTATCCGGGGGAAATCTATGCGGCCAGAAAAGACAGCCCGATGATTATCGGTGTGACGGAAGGGGAATCGTATCTCGCCTCTGACGTTCCGGCGATATTGAAACATACCAGAAAGGTTTACTATATCGGCAATCTGGAGATGGCGCGTCTTGCGGGAGACACGGTTGAATTTTATGATCTGAACGGCGACCTCATCGAGAAAACGCTTGTTGAGATTGACTGGGATGCACAGGCAGCAGAAAAAGGCGGCTTCGAGCACTTCATGATGAAAGAAATCCATGAGCAGCCGAAAGCGGTGGAGGATACGCTGCATGCGATTGTGAAGAACGGAAAAATTGATTTTGAAACGGTCGGAATCGACGAGGAAAGCATTCGGGATCTGCATCAGATCATTATCGTGGCCTGCGGCTCTGCCTATCATGTCGGTATGGCTGCGCAATATGTGATCGAGGACCTTGCGCGCATACCGGTGCGCGTAGAGCTTGCTTCCGAATTCCGATACCGGAAGCAGGTTCTGGATCCGAAGACGCTTGTGATTGTGATCAGCCAAAGCGGCGAGACAGCGGATTCTCTGGCGGCGCTGCGCAAGGCAAAGGAACATCAGCTGCGCACCCTGGCGATTGTCAATGTGGTCGGCAGTTCCATCGCGCGGGAAGCAGACCATGTATTTTACACCCTCGCGGGACCGGAAATTGCGGTTGCGACGACTAAGGCCTACAGCACACAGCTGATTGCCTGTGATTTACTTGCGATTCAATTCGGTCTTGTGCGCGGAGCTCTGACGGAGGATATGGGAGCGTCCCTGCTTGCGGAGCTGGAAACGCTGTCTGGCAAAATCACGCGCATTCTGGATGATAAAGAACGCCTCCAGTGGTTTGCAGCAAAATACGCAAACGCAAAAGACATCTTTTTCATCGGAAGGGGACTGGACTACGCGATTTCCCTGGAAGGCAGCCTGAAAATGAAGGAAATCAGCTACATCCATTCCGAGGCATACGCAGCCGGCGAGCTGAAGCACGGCACCATTTCCCTGATTGAGGACGGGACTCTGGTCATCGGGGTACTGACGCAGAGTGACCTGTATGAGAAAACGGTCAGCAATATGGTTGAGACCCGCAGCCGGGGCGCGTACCTGTTTGGACTGACGACCTACGGTAATTATGCGATTGAAGATTACGTGAACTTCACCGTATATATTCCGCGTACCGATGAGCATTTTGCGGCCTCTCTGGCGGTCGTGCCGCTGCAGCTGCTCGGTTACTATGTGTCTGTTGCAAAGGGACTCGATGTTGACAAGCCGCGGAACCTTGCCAAAAGTGTTACTGTGGAGTAGCCGGAGGCTGGCATCACCATGGCGAATGCCGGATGCGGCGCAGATAATGTTCAGGTCCTGATGAGTTTGATGCGTTGTTACTATTCACGGGGTGGGGGATGAAGAAAGACTGAAATTTTGACTTTTCG
>JAJQHZ010000015.1 GCA_021199475.1 Lachnospiraceae bacterium | reverse complement strand
CCTTGCCAGAGTCGCAACGTCAGAGAGAGTTAATTACTCCGGGAAATTGACATTACAGTGATCTGCTGGAAATCCAGATTCTGGAATTAAAGAAGCTTCCAAAGGAACTGCCGGAAGACGACAATGTCCTCAGCTGGATACGCTTCTTCAGTGGGAAGAAAGCGGAGGATTTTCAGACTATGGCAAATGATACTGATAATGAATATATCAACGAAGCCTGCCAGACCCTTTTCGAATTGAGTGCCGATGAGAAGAAGCGTCTGGAGTACGAAGCACGTGAGAAAGCAATCCGGGACTACAACGCGGGGATGAACTACGCGCGCAAGCAGGGCATTGCTGAGGGCAAAGCGCAGGGCATCGCTGAGGGCAAAGCGCAGGGCATCGCCGAGGGCAAAGCGCAGGGCATCGCTGAGGGCAAAGCGCAGGGCATTGCCGAGGGCAAAGCTCAGGGCATCACTGAGGGCAAAGCGCAGGGTAAGGAAGACTATATCAGACAATTGATACACACCTGGTCACTGCAGCATCGTCCCGTTTCTGAAATGGCAGAGCTCCTGAATATACCGGAAGATCGTGTGCTCCAGATTCAGGCTGAAGACGGGGCTTATTAATCTCTGCCCCTTTTGCAGCCGGAAAATCACCCTCAAAATACCTGGTAAAATTTAAATGCGCAAGATATTTGCACTTTTCTGTAGTTTGTACTATAATACGGAATGCAATGCAGGACAGGATTATAGATTATACGAAGGAGGGTGCGGATTTTCCGCGATTTTTATGGCAGGTTCTTCCAAATTTTCCCGTTCCGGTTCGTCAGGCGAACCGATGCTTCCATTACATACACTTGGAATTGATATTGGGTCCACCACGGTGAAGGTGGCTGTTTTAAGCCCGGAGAAGGAATTGCTGTTTTCGGACTATCGGCGGCATTACGCGAATATCCAGGAGACGCTCTCGGCGCTTTTGAGGGATGCTTCTGAAAAACTCGGCGACCTGACAGTGGCGCCGGTCATTACTGGCTCGGGCGGGCTGACGCTCGCGAACCATCTCCATGTACCGTTCGTGCAGGAGGTGATCGCGGTGGCGACCGCGCTGAAGCATTATGTGCCGCAGACGGATGTAGCCATTGAGCTCGGCGGCGAGGACGCAAAGATTGTTTATTTTGAGGGCGGCAATGTCGAGCAGCGCATGAATGGTATCTGCGCGGGCGGCACAGGCTCCTTTATCGACCAGATGGCTTCCTTGCTGCAGACGGACGCGGCAGGCTTAAATGAGTACGCGAAAAATTATTCGTCTCTGTACTCCATCGCAGCGCGCTGCGGCGTATTCGCGAAGTCTGATATCCAGCCGCTGATCAACGAGGGCGCGACGAAAGAGGATCTGTCGGCCTCGATTTTCCAGGCGGTCGTAAATCAGACCATCAGCGGTCTGGCCTGCGGCAAGCCGATCCGCGGCCACATCACGTTCCTCGGCGGACCGCTGCATTTCCTCTCGGAGCTGCGTGAGGCGTTTATCCGCACGCTGAATCTCGACGAGGAGCACGCGATTACGCCGGAGAATTCACACCTGTTCGCGGCGATTGGCTCGGCGCTGAACGTGGATTTTGAGAAAATCGCAAAGAATTATCGTTTTATTTCCGAGGTGGCAGCAGACTGCGACTGCCACGAGGCACCGGTGCGGTTTGAAAAGCGGAATTCCGTGGACGATAAGGACATGGCTTCCTGCAGCAGCTGCTGCGATGCGCCGGTGCGGTTTGAGCGAATCGCGAAATCCGAAAATTTCACTGACAGAACCACCCCGCCAGTCAATGATACAAATGACCATAGCAAAGCAACCAATGCAGGGGCTTCTGCTTCTTCCGATCAGTTCGCAGGAAAAGATACGGAAGCCAAAACGAAAGCTCCCGGCTGCGCCTGCTCAGACAATGTTTGTGACAAGGGGGCTGCAGAAGCTGCAGCAGCGAGCGAGACCGGCGAGGTGACGACGTTTGGCGCACTGATCCATATGCTCTCCGGCAATATCCACATGGAGTTCGAGGTGGCCCGCATGGAGCCGCTCTTCGCCTCGCAGCAGGATTATGACGATTTTATTGAACGGCAGAGCCGCCACAAGGTAAAGACCGGCGACCTTTCCGCCTACAGCGGCAACTGTTTCCTGGGCATTGACGCAGGCTCGACCACTACGAAGGCAGCCCTTGTCAGCGAGGATGGCACGCTTCTGTACTCTTTTTACAGCAACAACAACGGCAGCCCGCTGCGCACAACCATCCAGGCGGTGCAGGAGATTTATTCCCTGCTCCCGGATACGGCGCACATCACCTGGTCCTGCTCGACCGGCTACGGGGAGGCGCTGATCAAGGCAGCTCTGCTGCTCGATGAGGGCGAGGTCGAGACGGTCTCGCACTATTATGCGGCTTCCTTCTTTGACCCCGAGGTGGACTGTATCCTCGACATCGGCGGTCAGGATATGAAATGCATTAAAATCAAAAACGGCACGGTAGACAGCGTACAGCTGAACGAGGCCTGCTCCTCCGGCTGCGGCTCCTTTATCGAGACCTTTGCAAAGTCTTTGAACTACTCGGTACAGGATTTCGCGAAGGCGGCGCTTTTCGCGAAGCATCCGATCGATCTGGGCACGCGCTGCACCGTTTTCATGAATTCCAAAGTAAAGCAGGCACAGAAGGAAGGCGCGGAGGTTTCCGATATTTCCGCCGGTCTGGCCTACTCTGTTATCAAAAATGCATTATACAAGGTTATCAAGGTGTCCGACGCCTCCCAACTCGGGCGGCACATCGTTGTACAAGGCGGCACCTTCTACAATGACGGCGTCCTGCGCAGCTTTGAGCGCATCGCTGACTGCGAGGCCATCCGGCCGGATATCGCCGGCATCATGGGCGCGTTCGGCGCGGCGCTGGTCGCACGGGAGCGCTATCAGGCGGAATTAAAAAATACCCTGCCCGAATATCCGAAGTCTACAATGCTCTCCATCGAGCGCATCAACGCGCTGGAGTACACAACCTCGATGGCAAAATGCAAGGGCTGCACGAACCAGTGCCGTCTGACGATTAACCGCTTCTCGGGCGGCCGCCAGTATATCAGCGGCAACCGCTGCGAGCGCGGCATCGGCAAGCAGAAAAATAAGGACAATGTGCCGAATCTTTTTGAATATAAGAACAAGCTGCTCTTTTCCTATGAGCCGCTTCCGGAGGACGAAGCAGAGCGCGGCATCGTCGGCATCCCGCGCGTGCTGAACATGTATGAGAACTACCCATTCTGGTTCCGCTTTTTCACGGAGCTGAAATACCGGGTCATCCTCTCACCGCCCTCGACGCGCAAAATCTACGAGCTTGGCATTGAATCCATCCCGAGTGAGTCCGAGTGCTATCCGGCGAAGCTCGCGCACGGACACGTAGAGTGGCTGATTAAAAAGGGCATCAAATACATTTTCTATCCGTGTATCCCTTACGAACGCACGGAGTTTGAAGACGCGCCGAACCACTACAACTGCCCGATCGTGACGTCCTACGCGGAAAATATTAAAAATAATGTGGAAAGCCTGCGCACGGAGCATGTGCGCTTTGAGAACCCATTCATCGCGTTCACAAACCTCGACACGGTGACCAGCCGTCTGAAGGAGGCGTTTCCGGACATCCCGGCTGCTGAGGTTGCTGCGGCGGCAAAAGCGGGCTGGGAGGAAATGGCGAAAACGCGCCAGGCGATGTACGACAAGGGTCAGGAAACCCTCCGCTATCTGGAGGAGACCGGTCGCCACGGCATCGTGCTCGCAGGACGCCCCTACCATATTGATTCCGAGATCAACCACGGCATCCCGGAGCTGATCAATTCCTACGGCATCGCCGTGCTGACCGAGGATTCCGTCTCGAACCTGAATCCGGTCGAGCGGCCGCTGCAGGTGCTCGACCAGTGGATGTACCACAGCCGTCTCTACGCTGCGGCGAATTTTGTAAAAACGACGGAGAACCTGGATCTGATCCAGCTGAATTCGTTCGGCTGCGGTCTGGATGCGGTGACGACGGACGAGGTCAACGACATCCTCTCCCGCTCCGGCAAGATCTATACCTGCCTGAAAATCGATGAGGTGAACAACCTGGGCGCGGCGCGAATCCGCGTGCGCTCCCTGATCTCCGCTATCCGCGTACGCAAGGAGCGCAACGACGCTCCGCGTGAAATCGTACCGGCAAACATCGAGCGTGTCCAGTTTACCAAAGAGATGCGCAAAGACTATACCATCCTCTGTCCGCAGATGTCGCCGATCCATTTCCGGATGATTGCCGCCGCGATGAACGCCTCCGGCTACCATCTGGAGGTGCTGCCGAATGACAACCTCCACGCGATCGACGCAGGTCTTCGGTATGTCAACAACGATGCCTGCTATCCGTCTCTGATGGTGGTCGGCCAGATCATGGAGGCACTGCTCTCCGGCAAATACGATCTGGATCACACCGCCGTCATTATGACGCAGACCGGCGGCGGCTGCCGCGCCTCCAACTACGTCGGCTTCATCCGCCGCGCCCTGGAAAAGGCGAATATGCCGCAGATTCCGGTCATTTCGCTGAATTTAAGCGGCCTTGAGGGCAATCCGGGCTTCACGCTCAGCTACAAGCTGCTCAAGCGCGCCCTGTTCGCGCTCGAATTCGGAGACATTTTCATGCGCTGCCTCTACCGGATGCGCCCCTACGAGCAGGTGCCCGGCTCCGCAAACGCATTGTTCAAAAAATGGGAGGACCGCTGCTGTGAATTTGTAACGGGAAATCCTTCTTATCGGGAATACAAAAAGATGTGCCGTGAGATCATCCGCGACTTTGACAACCTGCCAATCACGGATGAGGTAAAGCCGAAGGTCGGCGTCGTCGGCGAGATTCTGGTCAAGTTCATGCCGGCCGCCAACAACTACCTCGTCGAACTCCTCGAAAAAGAGGGCGCTCAGGCCGTCGTGCCGGACCTGATGGACTTTTTCCTCTACTGCTTCTACAACCAGAATTTCAAGAGCCAGTATCTGGGAACGAAAAAGAGTACCGCGACCTTCGCAAATGTCGGTATCAGCTTTCTCGAAAAGCTGCGGGCCGCTGCAGGCGAAGAGCTGAAAAAGAGTGTGCACTTCGACCCGCCCGGAAAAATCCAAGAGACCGCCGCGATGGCACAGGATATCGTCTCCCTCGGCAACCAGACCGGTGAGGGCTGGTTCCTGACCGGTGAGATGCTTGAGCTGATCCACTCCGGCGTCAACAACATCGTCTGCACGCAGCCGTTCGCCTGCCTGCCGAACCACGTCGTCGGCAAGGGCGTCATCAAAGAGCTGCGCCGCCAGTACCCGCTCTCAAACATCGTAGCCATCGACTACGATCCGGGTGCAAGCGAGGTGAACCAGCTCAACCGCATTAAGCTGATGCTCTCCACCGCACAGAAGAATCTGAAGAAGGGGTAAAAAAACGCCCGGGGAACTTCCCTTCCCCGGGCTTCTCTTACACACACGCCTTAGCAACTTAGCTTTGCCAATTCCGGTCAATGCAGGCGAACAGAAAGCAGTTAAACCTTAGCCCGCCCAATTTTCAATCGTTCACAAACACCTCACAGCTTCGAATACCCGAAGCTGTTCACAATCGCGTCAATCTTCTGTCCTGCCGCGCACATCGGGCAATGCCCCACCTCATAGGTCTGATAATCACCGATATCCTCGCCGTGGAAGATGCTGTTGATCTCATAGCCTTCTACTTCCCGGCTCGCACTGAAGATCGCTGAAATGCCCTCCAGAATACCGCCGTAGTAATGTATGCACTCGATCGCGCTCGCAATCGTGCGGCCTGTCGTCGCGGACGCCAGCAGAAGGATGCAGTGCTTGCCCTTGATCATCATCTGCATATTGTCACGGAAGATCAGCTGCCCGCCCGGATTCATCTCCGGCGTGACCACATACATCGTCTGATGGCGGTTCAGCGACATAATACCGGACTCCGTCAGATCATCCGCCAGATACGCGCCAATCACCTCGCAGCCGTCCATACAGATAATCGTATCAATATATGTCGTGTTCGTATACTTTCGCGCCAGCACGGAAGCGGCCGCCGCGGCCTCGCTCTTCCTGCACTTCATAATCGTCATATCCACATAATTGTTAATATGAGAGTGATTCGTAGCAAAATGCCCCGGAATCGTCCGGATGATGACATTGCTGTTTAATTTTGATTCTATTCTCGTCGCTCTGCTTTCCATATCGCTTTCCTCCTGAATGAGATTTTGTACAACAGGCAATCCGCGGCCCGCTGCTCGAAACAATTACGGTATTTCGATTCGCACTTCTTTTTTATATCCCGCATCGGTTTTTGATGCGGGATACAGGCCGCGCCTTCGTGCTTTTGCACGAACTTCTCATGGCGCGGCTCTCCTTCTACATAGCTACTATCATACACAAGAAACAGCAATATTTCAAGAACTTTTTTGACATTTTGCACAAAAAATATCCAGTCGGCAGAAGTTCCACTCCACACTACTCCGTCCTTACCACATTCCCGACCACATCATAGTATACCTTCACTGCTGCTCCGTCTTCATCCGTCTCCATCTGCCAGTACGCGCAGCCGGATGTGTTCGGGGTCGGCTCGCCGTCTATATCAAAGTAAGCCTCGCCCGTCTGCTGGTCTGTCTCGTCGTAATATTTTTCCATCACGGCGTAGCCATCGCTGGATTCGACGGCCTGCTCCTCCTCGTCATAATAGCAGGTGCGCACCGTAACTCCGTCATCCAGATATTCGGTAGTCTGGATCGCATACCCCTTGCTGTTGCTGACGAGGTTTCCCTCCGTATCATAAGTAGCCTGACGGATCTGCCGGTTCTCCTCGTCGTATTCCGTGGTCTGCGTTGCATAACCGCTGGTCGTAATCACCAGATTCCCGTCCGCATCCAGGTAAGAAACGGACGTCTGCTTATTCGCGTCATTGTACTCTTTTTCCACGATCGCATAGCCGCCGCTCAGGGTTACCTGTTCGTCGTCCACGCCATAATAAGCCTCATAGATCACATTCCCGGCATCGTCATAATCATTGACTAAGACCGCATAACCACCGTCAAGCTCCATCAGATTCCCTTCCTCGTCATAATACTCGGTACGAACCGCCTTTTTCAGCTCATTGTATGTGCGGGCAATCGCATAATAGCCTTTCGCGCAGGCAATCGTATTGCCATCCTCGTCGTAGTATGCCTCCAGAATGACATTACCCTCCTCATCATAAGCATCCGTCACGCTGGCATAGCCGTCCGTGCAGAAAACCGCATTCCCGTCCGCATCGTAATAGAAAGACCGAACCGCATTCCCATCCGCGTCAAATTCCTGCTCCAGAATACTGTACCCCTTTGCCAGCGTCACGATCTCTCCCGCCTCATCGAGATAGGTCTGCTTCGAGACATTTCCGGCCTCATCGTACTCCTTCAGAACCGCAGCATACTCGCCGATAAGGATTGGATTCCCGTCCGCATCGCAGTAGGTCTCCGAAATCGCCTGCTTTTCTTCATTATAAGCCTTTTCCACCCACGCGTAGCCTTTGCTGTTCAGAATCAGCTCCTCGTCGGTATCGTAATTCATCTCAGCGGTCACATTCCCGTCCGCGTCGTACTCCTTATGTATGTGAAACTTTCCGGAAACAAGAACCGGCTCCTCATTTTCATCATAATACCAGGTATCGGTCGTGTTGCCGTCCGCATCATACTCCCAGTCAACGCCCGCATATCCGTCCGTGTTCCGCACCAGGCTCCCGTCCCCGTCATAATACCGTTCGGAGACCTTTTTGTTGTCCTCGTTATACTCATAAGAGATCGAAGCATATCCCTTCGTCTCCAGAACCACTTCCTCGCCGTCCGGATTCTGATAGGTTTCTCCGGTACATTTGTTATTCTCATCATATGTGTAGGAAACCATCGCATACCCGTCCGGCGTATCCCCGATCTCCCCCGTCTCGTCGTAATAAATACGGGTCGTAACGTTTCCATTCTCATCGTACTCATACGCGATGCCGGAGTACCCCGCGGCGACCGTGACAATCTCCCCGTCCATTCCAAAATAATGCTCTTCCGTCTTCTTTTTGTTCTCATTGTACGCGTAAGTCACCTGATGATAACCCTCCGAGGTCAGAACCGCCTCACCCTCTGCGCCAAAATAAGACTGGCTGATGCTGTTTCCCGCCTCATCCAGCTCATACGCCACCGAAGCATACCCTTTGTCCGGGAGCACGTACACATTTCCATCCGTGTCGTAATACGTCTCACCAATTTTTTGTCCATCGTCATCATATGTATAGGAAATCGACGCATACCCAAGGCTGTCAACCATCAGAGCCTCGTCATTTTCATCATAGTAAAAAACCTGCGCCAGCTGTCCTTCGGAATCATATTCATTGCGGAGAATCGCAAATCCCTTCTCGTTTAACACCAGATTCCCATCCTCATCGACATAGCGCTCCTCCAGAAAGTTACGGTCCGTGTCCATGACCGCCTCAATCCGGCTGTAAGAAAGCCCCTCAGCAACCGCAGCAGAAACCGGCAGCAGAGAAAACGAAAAGAGTGTCATAGTCATAGCCATCGCAACCGCAGCCGTCACGCCTGTCAATAAATTTACTTTCCCTTTCTCATAACCTTTCATCTTAAATCCCCCTTGTATTCTATTTCTCCTAACCCAGATAAATCCGAACCAAAATTTTGCCATTTTGTGAAAGAAATCGTTCTTAGCTGGCATCCAGCTCCTTACTCCACTGTGCTCTCCGCTGACGCATACAATGTATGGCGGATTCCCCAGCACGAAGGAAAATGCTCTTTTCAGTGGTGTCTGCAGATAATTACCGCAAATAATATTCCAATTCACGCCACGGATTCCGAAAGTCTCTGCTACCCTATCCAGATTCTCCCTGCACCGTTTCACATGCTTCTGTTCCAGTTCCACCCCGCAAATATCCGTTTCCAGACCAATCCGAATCTCCTCTGGAGTATAGCCGCATTCCAGGGAATCTGCAATATAACGTCGCACGACCTCTTTTAGTATATTACCATCACCGCATGAATTCTCCAGAACGCTCCTTCCCAGAAGTTCCCGGTTATAACCGACAGTATCCAGAAGTTCTGTCACATAAGAATCCGGCGTGAAAATTTTACAATTATTAGCCATGTCTATCCTCATTGCAACAATCATGTTGTTTACATATGTCCTTTTCAATTATATAAAGTGAACGGACAATTGACAAGAGGGTAAATGTAAAATAACTCCATTTTCTCTAAAAGCATTTCCTCTAAAACTAAGCCTAGATTCATTTGTGTTGGTTATTTTATAATGCTTCCGTCGATCAAATCCACCTGCTTCATCTCACATAATTTCTTGATGATCTCCACCAAGTCTTTCTTAACTGCTCCATACATGATTTTTCTTCTGTACTTTGGAATAAACACAATATGGTACGTGCAATTCCATCGAGTATGTGCTATACTTTAATCGCCCATACGGACACCTCCTGTCTTACAATCGATATGGCCTGCGAAACCTATATCATTGTATCACAGGAGATTTTTAATACTCTAGGTAAAGCTACGGCTTTGCCTGTTCACTCCATCTCAGATGGGGGATTAAGACTTTTTCATTTACAATCTGGACATATTTCAAAAACATAGTATCCCCCTTAGCCTTCCAGCCAGCTCATCAGTAGCCCACTTGCATCCACACTTAATCTATAATTCTAATGCATTATCATTAAGCAGAAACTCATACAATCCCATATGCAGAATCCCCAATTCATCTGTCCACGGCTTCATATAGGTCTTCGTAATTACGATTTTCTTAAAAAAATCATTCGTGCTGATCAATGGACGCAGTTCCGTCTTTGACTTCTGCAGATCATCAATATTAAGCGCTGACTGAATATAATATTTCTTTGATCCCTTATTGACAACAAAATCAATTTCACAGCTTACTTTTCGTCGCTTATCGTTTTCATCCTTTTCGTATGTTTCTACGACTCCAACATCAACAAGATACCCTCTCACAATCAGCTCATTGTAAATAATATTTTCCATGATATGCGTTTCTTCCTGCTGTCGCAGATTCAGTCGGACATTCCGAAGTCCAATGTCACTGCAATAGTACTTATAAGGATAAGAGAAATATTTTTTCCCCTTCACATCATATCTCTTGGCACATCGGAAGAGGAACGATTCTGACAAATAGTCCAGGTAATTTGCAATTGTCTGATTGTCTACCTTGATTCCCTTTACGCTCTGTAAAGTATTGGCAATCTTCGTCACATTCGTAAGTGAACCAATCGCTGAACACAAAGCATCTGTCAGTTCACTTAAAATATCCGGCAGTTCAATGTGATAACGTTCTACAATATCTCTAAAATACACCTCTTCAAACAGGTTCGTCAGATAACTGTATTTCTCATCATCCGTCTTCTTAAACGCGACCAAGGGCATTCCGCCAAATAATGCATACTCTTCGTAAACTTCGGCTTTATCACCACCCACAAAGTCATAGTATTCCCTAAAAGATAATGGATGTACTTCTACAGAATCTCCACGTCCTCGGAAAGCAGTCATTACATCTTTAGAAAGCATTTTTGAATTGCTTCCTGTCACATAAATATCCACATTGCGCAGACGCAGAAGGCCATTCAGGACATCATACAGCCGAATGTTTTCCGGGTTTTTGATCTCTTCTCTGGAAATAGCATATTGCACCTCGTCAATAAAGACATAGTACATTTCCTTGCTATTTAAGATTCTTGAACGAACATACTTTGACAATTCTGTTGGATTTCGATATTCCACGTTCATATCGTCATCCAGTGCGATGGTGATAATATGGTCTTCCGGTACGCCCTCGCTGATCAGGTAGTCATAATACAAATTAAACAACAGAAAACTCTTGCCGCATCGCCTTATGCCGGTAATCACCTTTACAAGCCCGTTTTCTTTTCTATTAATTAGCTGTGTAAGGTAGCGATCACGTTTGATATATTTTTCCATTAGAACCTCCTACTCGCATCGTTATTTTCATATACAAACTTGCATCTGATTCCTTAGATGCATCAATCGAAATTTTGGTGCATTGCACCTTACTTTCGATTGACAGTATAGTATAAAACTTTCCTAAGCGCAACCTCAAAATCGATGCTTCGGTGCATTGCACCTTACTTTCGATTATATTCAAAGAATTGACTTCTATTCTTTCACACAAAAATCCCATCAGATCGGACGCATAATGAGTGGCTTTGCAGATACCGCTTCGAGGCTTTTTCCCACTGCTTGCTATATCCGGCTTTTCTCGCTGACCTTATATATTCCGGATGCAGCTTCCTGTGTTTCTCGCAGTATCGCTTTCCCGGCTCGACCAGTTCCGCACAGCGGGATGCTGGCACGGAACCTTCGGTTTGTATGGCACCTAACCCACCTCCTCGTTAACAGAAAATTTAAAAAGTTTCGTTGCAATATGGCTTGCATAATTCCTCGATTTGCGTATAATATCGTTACAGGGTTCTACTGCGTACCCACGAAACGCTGTTCATTCAAAAACGCTTCACAATGTGCGGCAAAGAAACATTGTTCAACAACTTCTATCCCTCAAAATGTGGGCGAAGTTATTTGCCGGTCGTTACGGCCAGAATATAACGAACGTGTATGTTTCTCCTCTGGAGGCGACGGGGAGTCTAAAATGTAGAATATCGCCTACTTGTATGCGGAGCCTGCCGTAAGGCGGGTTCCGCTTTTATATAGGAGAACCCCGTATGAAACTGGTTACAGTGGATAAAAAACTGCTCGAAAAATTCTCATCGGCCGTTTTCCGCAGGCCGTTTTTTTCTGCACATAAAATAAGTGCAGATGCCCGGAGATCATTACACCCTGACAACTGCACTTTTATCGTATTAAAATAAGAGCCGACCACGGCTCTTATTTTCCATATCCCTATTTCCAAAATCGTTCCCTATACATATCCATCCTGCAATTACTGTTCTGCCAGCTTCGGCCCTTGCTGCAGCATTATCTCACCCAACTGATTTTTCAACGCATCCAGTTCTTTTTGCAATATACTCACCTTTTGCTCCGCCGCAACCACTTTCTTCTCCGCAGCTTCGGCCCTACACCGCTCACGTTCCGTGTTCACACGTTCTTCCTGCTGGCCTTCGATTTTGCCTTCGATCTTTCCCTGTCGTATTCCATCATTTAAAATCTTCTTTGCGTCTGTC
>JAJQHZ010000163.1 GCA_021199475.1 Lachnospiraceae bacterium | reverse complement strand
TTGAAAAATCAAGGAATTCTGCTCTTTTTTTATTCCAAAAGTGTTTAAGACCGGAGTATAATCCCTGCTACCAAATTCAAAAATATTGCTCCAAGAATTGTAGCAATTATAGGATGGTCTTCTCTCAGTTCAAAATATACTAATTCAAAAAACACTTGCATTTTATTACATTTCGTGTAAAATAAAAATAAGAAAAGGAGATGGGTTTTCACCGTAATTATACGGGCTTCTCATTTTCTTTTTTTATTGTCAAAATATCATATAAATACTTTTTCCCATCTTCCGCATGTCTAACTAGCATCTTTGCTCCGAACACATTATATCTGATCAATTCCCCTGAACCATTGCTATAAACCGGTAGCGCGAACCTCACTGTATACCTATACCAGCCAAACTTCGCATCTTTTCCGTGCTTGTCCTCTTTATTCTGATCCCATTTTGGATTAGTTGCAATCTGAATTAACTCCGGTATCCCTTGTGAAGCATTTGCTTTCGCTTTACGATTTGCACCTTTTAGGCCGATACGTTCCTTTGAATTTGCAAATTCATCCGGAAAATCTCGATCAATATAAACAATGTCAGACGTTTCTGCTATTTTGTAGCATTTTCCAACATACCTTGCAAGATATATTTCAACATCCTTCCAATCTTTTTTATCCATTCCTTTAAAGCACTTATCATTTATCAAAACCAGCTTTTTTCCATCTTCTTCCTCAATTATAGAAACATTTCTGTCATCAGAACCCGTAAATCCACTATCATTTTCAACAGCTCTTTCTAATTTGATATAGTACGCTAACATTCTGACAACATATTCCGGTGGTGTCCTTTTGTCTGCCTCCCAATCCTCCATTGTCCGGAGCGGAATTCCATACTGCTGGCAAAAAGCCTTACGGCTCAACCCTGTCTCATTTCGAAGCTTTGCAATTCTTTCATTTAATTTCATCTAAAGCATTCCTTTCGCCTCAATTGCACGCATCGCGTGGCTTCAGTTTAGCATAACCGCAAACAAATTACAACATTATTCTTTAATTTCCTATAAATTTCAGCATCTTTTTCATGATATATTCGCTTAAAAAAAGCCCATCCGCAATACTGCGAAAGGGCTTCCTGAATCATTACCTTACCACTTCTCAAAATGTACCTGATTCTCTTCGTAGTCTGGATGCTCCCCGGTCTTTTCTTCCGCCGGATACCCAAATGCAATGATGGAGTGCGGGATTACCGACTCCGGCAGAGAAAACAGCTGCCTCTGCCGTTCGACCCGGTCCATCTGCGGCCAGGTGCCAAGCCACACAGAACCGATCCCCAGCCCTTCAGCCGCAAGTATCATATTCTGTCCCGCGATGGCACCATCGATCACCCAATATTCCTTTGCCGGAGAAAAAGCGCGCTCCAGATCGCCGAGAATCAGAATCCCCACATCGCATCCGCGAAGCGGCTCTGCCGGCCGGCCGTTTGCGTCCGCCATCCGGTTCAGCATCGCCTTGTCCCGCACCACGAGAAAGCTCCAGTCGCGCGTGTTCGCGCAGGTCGGGCCGCTCATTCCCGCTCTCAGTATCGTATGCAAATCCTCATCCATAATTTTCTGATCCGTATATTTACGGATGCTCCGTCTTTTCAAAACGCCTTCGGTAAGTTCCATAGATGTCTCCTTTCCCGCACGTTACAGTCTCGCATCCGGCAGCCCGCAGAATGCGTCCACCGGCGACACGCCCTTGAATTCGCTCTTGCCGAGCAGCTTGGCGATGACAGCCTCGATCATCGGACGATGGCAGCTGTATGCGTTGATGTAGGTCTTCATACGCGGCACATCCTGCAGATGATACGGGTTGGAGAAGGATACGAAAATGTATGGCTCCTCCTCTCCATGGCGCGGCACATCCAGCGCATGCTTCTTCGCCCAGAACAGGCGCACGGCCGTCTGATTGGACGCGTGCTCACAGTTTGCCAGATAAAGAGTCAGGCGGTTCTTCGGCAGGTCTTTTGTGCCGTGAAGTTCTTCTTTTTCTATATCGAAGCGCTCCGTCTCAAACCCGGCGACATGGAGCAGCTCCTCCGCGATAGCAGTCATACTGCTCTCGATGGGATAGTCCGGATCGCCCGGTGCTGCCTCGCAGCCCTCCGTGATCTCGTCCTTCCCAAGCGTCACCAGTCGAATCAGTGGAAAGCGCTCCGGAGTCAGCGGAAGCACATCCTGATTGTTCTTTACCAGCGTCACGCACTTGTCCGCGCACTCCGCCTGCCACTGCTTCGCCTCCGGAAGTATCAGATTACAGCTACTCCCATCGCGCAGCGGCTCTGCCTGGGTGCAGCCATCCGCCAACCGCAGGGAGGCGGCGTTTCCACAGCAGCCCGCCACCTTTGTCTTCAAAGCAAGGATACGGCGCAGCGCTTCATCGAGCCGCTCTTCGGTGAGAAATCCGCTCGCAAGCGCGTCCAGCATATACTGATAGTCCTCATAAAAACCGGTTGTAAATACAACCATATCACAGCCTGCCATAATCGCGGTCGGGATCGCCTCTTGGCGCGGCATTGCCTGTGTAAATCCGCTCATGATCGTCGCATCCGTCGTGATCACGCCGTTGAACCCGAATTTTTCACGGAGGACGCCGGTGAGCAGTTCTTTGCTCAGGGAGCCGGGCAGGCAGTCCTCAAACCGCAGCTCCGGATTGATATCCATCGCTACATTCGGCTGCACGATGTGCCCGACCATAATGCTCATCAGACCGTCCGCAATCAGCTGTTGATAAATCGCGCCGTAGCTGTCATACCACTCCTGCGCAGACAGGCTGTTGTAGGTCGGATGCAGATGCTGGTCGCGGAAGTCCACGCCGTCACCCGGATAATGCTTCGCGCAGGCCGCCATGCCATTCTCCTGCAGCGTGCGCACATACTGCGAGCAAAAACGTTTCACCCGCTCAAAATCCGAACCGCAGGTGCGCACATTTGTAATCGGATTGCGATAGTTCAGGTCGAGGTCGCAGACCGGCGAAAAGGTCCAGTTGATGCCGACCGACTCTCCCTCCACTGCGCAGACCTTCGCAAATTTCTCCATCACGCTGATGTCATCCGTGGCCGCCACGGTCATCGGCCATCCGAAATAGGTGCCGTCACTCAGGCCGCCGGTGCCGCCCTCTTCGAGGTTCGCCGCCTTCAGGAGCGGAATTCTGGCCGCCTGATCCAACGGCTCATACCAGGCCCGGATGGCCTTCGCCGGCGCCGGACGATAAAGGATTCCGCCCACGTTGTAATCCTTCACCAGCGTTTTCAGCTCCTCGGCGCCAAAATCCTGCCCCATCACGCAGAACAGCTGTCCAACCTTCTGTTCCGGCGTAAGAGCAGCGAGCGTATCCTCCACCCACTGCACCTCCTCATCGGTTAAATAAAATGGTTTTTCCTGTAAGTTCATTTGTTTCACCCTCCAGATACATCTTAGTTCATATGCTGCAATTTATTCCGTATTTTATTGTATTTTACTACACTTTCCCCCAAATGTCCGATTCTTTTTTCAGACCAATCTATGCGGAATCTGAATAGGTAGATGGTCACAGGTTCGAGTCCTGCTATCTCATCGAGTAGGAGGCGGCTTGTCGGCTCATGCTCGCCCGCGCCGGCCGCGAGTGGCAATGCCACTAACTTCCTTACGCGGCCGTGCGATCGAGTAGGAGGCGGCCTTGTCGGCTCCTGCTCGCCCGCGCGGGCCGGGTGCGGCTTTAGCCGCAATACACCTTGCCCGGCCCTGCGCATCAAAAGAGCCGGGAGTGCACCCGGCTCTTTTTAATAACTTTCCTGTTTACCTGCGGCTAAGTCTGGTGCACATTTCCGCAACTGTCTACTTCCGCAGCTCCAGTCCTCCTGTCAGATGGATCGTCTGTCCGGTCATATATGCACTCTCCTCGCTTGCGAGGAAACAGATTAGCTCTGCGAGTTCCTCCGGCGTACCGAGCCGTCCCATCGGTATGGACGGAAGGAAGTCCTCCGGGTCTGCGTCGCCCGGATGCAGTCCCTCGATTCTTGGTATCGCTCCTTTGGCAATACAGTTGACTGTAATATTTTCTCCCGCCAGCCTTGCCGCCGCGTTCAATGCCAGAGAGTGCACCGCACCCTTGGCGACTGCATTGGAAAAGCTCTCGTGTACGCCGCCGTTTACCCCTTCCGCTGTGGTCATGAAAATGACACGCGGCGCTTTGCTTTTGCGCAGGGAGGGAAGTGCAGCACAAAGCATATTAAATGCGCCGCCCAGAAGATGCTCCACATCCCGCAGCAGCTGATCGCCGTTCAGCTCTTCCATCGGTATATTTTTCCCAAACCCGCCGGTGTTCGCAATGATGACGTCCACGGAACCGAATTCCTGTACCAGTGATTCGTAAACCACCGGGGCTTCCTCTGCGGGGCCGCTTTCCAGCGCACCAACTGCCTTGCATTTCCCCGGAAAATTCATCCCGTTGATCTCATCAACCAGTGCCTGCGCACGGGAGGCCTGATGGGTCATCATGACCACGTTCATACCGCCCGCGCAAAGGGCTTTTACCGCCGCGACTCCGTCTCCCGCCGTCGCTCCTGCAAACACGCAGGTTCTGCCTTTTAATGTCTGCATTTATGATTCCTCCTCATGTGATCTCCCCGCTGCTTTTCAAAAATCATCTGATCCCATTTCAACTACTTTTCTTCTTGTCAGCAGATACACAGGCTCTGTCTAAATCTGTTTCCTATCTCGCAGCTCTACCGTTTACTCATGTCTGTGGAGCCAGCCCGCCAGCTGATTGTACAAAGCTGACTCTGTATCTCCGAATTCTCCCGGAAACTTTTCCGCTTTGCGGTTCGGTGCAAACATATGATCCGCGCCATGAATGAACAGCAGTGTCTTATCTTCCATAGAAGCATGTTCGCAGATCATTTCTGCGGCAAGATATTCATAGCTCCCTGTCAGGCCGATTGCCAGAAGCGGAACCTTGACATACTCAATATTCCCTATCGGAGAAGCATAGCTGGAATTCCAGTCAATCCCCTTTACATCGTCCTCCGTTATGCAAAAACCTTCATCCGCTGCAATTGCCTGAGAACTGAGAAATCCTTTTACTGTATTTTTATTTGCCCCCATTCCATAGAAAGAGGAGAAACTACGGTCAAATTCCGGTACTCGTACACAACGGACAATCTCGTGAGTAACCGTCCCATCTGCATGAACCAGATCATGTGCTTCTTTGGTGTGGCTTAACAACCTCATATCCTGTGGAAGCAAACGATTGTTCGGCTTCGGTTGATTGGCTGCCGCAATGATAAACGGCTCATCCTCAAAATAATTGCCTTCTCCCTTCTGCATTGCCGACAGACGCTCTTTAGCCAGTGAGATCAGCGAATGGTATCGCTCCACCTGCGCCCTCTGATATCGTGCGATAAATTCAGCACTGTAATGCGCTCCTTCCGGCGAATAGCCGTTTTCAGGTGCATACAGGTCAAACTCCGGATTCAGTTTATTCGCATTTCCTTCCTCCATCACAGCCGGATCCAGACTGATCAACGCCATTACGGCATTCCCATAGTTCGCGTCCACAAGCATGACCAGGTCTGCCGGTTCCAACGGATTGCGTACCGTCGTGCGGTAGATCATGCGATCCGTCTGAAAGATATCCGGCCCGTTCTCCGCAATCGCCTGATACGCAGTAATCAGGGTTGCACCGCCGGAATGTCCCAACAGCGCGATTTTTTCGATGCCGGGCAGGCTTTTCATAAACCGCACTCCCTGGTCAAGATCCTCAAACTTATGCTCAATCTCTCCGCCTTCCGTTGACTCAATTGCAAGAACTGTAAAGCCCATATCTGCCAAACGGCCACAGATGGCAAGGCCCATATAGTTGGCATCGCAATGCATGATCACGACACCCACAGAGGAAGCTTTGTGTTCCTCCGGCTGATACAGCATCGCATGTGTATGAAAGAACAGCACCAGTCTTTCCTGCACCCCTTCATATTCTTCTTTTTCACAGATTCCCCGTTCAATTCTATACATAATAACCTCCTGCTTCGATTACCGCGCTTCCTGATGCATCCGTTCGATTTTCTTGCGGATTTCCGGTATCTGTGCATCCAAATTATATACGAACATTGCGCAGAATACCAGAGCAACAGCACCAATTCCAATTCCGCCAAACGCAACACGCACAGACATCAGCGCAGATGCAGTCTGTTCCTGAACCGATCCATCAAATCCGCCAATTGCAAGAACTGCTGTTACAAGAGAATTGGAAAGTCCGCTTCCCAGCTGACAGCCAAGGCTGAACAGGGCGGCCACCAGCCCAGTCAGCTGCTTTCCGGTCTTCACTGTCAGAGAATCCATCACATCCGGCTGCATCGTCATCAAAGATGTATTCATACACCCCATGCCAATTCCAAAAATAGCCATACCAACAATCAGCATTACCGGTAAAGACGGAGAAAGATAGCGCAGAGCAAGGCCGCAGACACAGATAACGCTGGCGATCTGTACGATGTTCTTTTTGGCGAATTTCCGATTCATCGTGATAAAAATCACCGGGCATGCAAATCCAACGACACTTTGCGCAGTCATAGCCAGCCCCATCAGGCCCATCTGGTGATCCAGTATAAAAAGACAATAATATGCCATCGTTGATGCTGTCGCAACCTGATAAATCAGATTACAAATACAGAATAAGAATACGCCAAGGAAATTCCTGTCAGTAATGATTGCCTTCAGATTTCCAAGTGTTTCTGACAGAGAAGAGTTTTTCTTTTTGGATTCGATCGGCGGATTGATTTCTTTTACCATCATGACGCCAATCAGGCAAAGTACGATCTCACAGGCGCCAAACAGAAGGACGGTCCTGGAGTAGCCAAGCAGTTCATTGTTTCCGGCACCAAAAAACGCAACCAGTACCATCGCTGTGTTCGCAACTACCGTACTTGCGATCGAAGCCGCCCAGGCTTTTGCCGAACCAAACATATTGTATTCACTCGGGTCCTTACTCAAAAGCGGCATCATGGAACTGGTCGGAATGTTTACCATCGTCATGCCCAATGTATAAAGGATATACGCGGCATACATGTAGACGATTTTGTTTCCCGCAGACAGTTCCGGTGCCTGAAACAGAGCAAACAGACCAATCGCATAGACGAAGCATCCGCCAACTACCCACGGCCGGCATCGGCCAAAGCGTGTATTCGTCCGGTCAACCAGCATTCCGACAATTACATCTGTGATGGCGTCTATAATCTTGCAGATCAAAAACATTATGCTGACCGCAGCCAGTGGAAGCTGTGCAACGGTAGTAAGAAATACAGACAGGTACAGATCCGCCATATTCTGGACAATATTACGTCCCAGATCCATTGCACCGTAGCCAATGCGCTGACGCCAGCGAAATCCTTTTGTAACACTGCCATCATTCGTATTTGTGTTCATCTTTTTTCTCCTCACTTTCTAAATTATCCGTTTTTCAAAGCGCCGCAGGCAATGGCGGTTTTTTCCAAAAACATCCCTTCCACTCTGCTTCACACTTTGAAACATCAAAAGAGAGCTCTCTCCCATAGTTCCATCAAAACGCAATGGATGCCGGATGCGGAATGTGTCCGGATACCGCCGCCAGTTCAAGTAATCCATCTTTTTGTACGTTCAGAGAAACTACATTTTCCGTATCGTTGCACGCCACTAAAATGTAGTTCCCATCCGGTGAAAAACACGCGCCTCTTGGAACCTTGCTTTCCAGCTGCACGCTCTGAAGCAAAGTCAATTCCCCGGTTTCAACGTTCACGTCCAGAACATTCAGGATACCAAGGCCGCGCATCAGGTTATACAATCTTGTTCCATCCTGATTCAGCATAATTTCTGACTGGTTGCAATGGTCATCCAACGTTATCCCCTCCGGAACTATGCTGGTATCATCCAGATGCTTTCGCTTCCCATCTTCGCAGGAAAGTCTGCTGATGAAGCCATTGCGCTCATAATTCAGATACAGAATCGGCAGTGTCTTGTGAAAAACCGCGTGTCTGGGACCCACACCCTGTTTAAAATGGATCGCGTCCTCCATCACCAGTTTCTCGTTCTCATAGTCAATGTGGAAAAATCCCACCTCGTCCGCCCCCAGATTGCAGTATGCAAACTTGTTGCGGTCTCCCCAGCGGATTGCCTTATGGATAAATGAAACCGGCGGATGCACAAATACATCACACAGTTTTCCCGGTGTTCCATCTTCCTTCATCTTATACAGACTTGTGATCGTATCCGTAAACTCTTTTTGGGAATAATAATGTCCGTCCGAAGCCTGTTTCACCTTGATCACCGGCATTCCAATAGCAAAATGCGTCACAATCATATACTTTCCGGTACTGTCAAGCGCCACATTCGAGGTGTTCGCAGCCAGCGTATCGATTCTGCTCAATTCGATCAGTTCTCCCGTTTCCGGCTCCGGGCGGAATGTAAACAATCTGCCGCCTCCGTCTCTGCCGCTGTCCCACTGCTCATCTGTTGCATACAGCACACCATCGCCCGGAATCAGGCTGCCTGCATTTATCTCAGGGTAAACGGTCTTTACCGGCTCCATCCTGCCGTTTTCAGGAAAGTATCTGCAAATCGTGATACCTTCAGAACCCTGATAGCTGAAACTTCCTACATATGCATACATATCGCTGTCTCCTTCCTCCCGGCACTCACATTCTGAACTTAAATCCTGTTTCTGTCAGAATGTGAATGCTTAAATCTGTATACATTCCGTTTCCGTCATGTGCCCCGCGGCAGGCAGATTACACGCGAAACAGTTCGTCCGCCTCATCTTCCGTCATGCTGATCTCAGCACCCTCCAGACTCTGGCGGAGCATATCCGGATCCTCCGCACCAATGATCGCTACAGACGGGAGCCGGTTATTTACAATATATCCCAGCGTCGGCGCAGACAGGGACATCTGATTCTTTTCCGCAAGTGCTTTCACTCTCTCCAGACGGATCTTATTCGCCTCATTCACATAATTTTTCTGCATCATCGGCGGAAGTGTCTCAATCCCGGCAGCCGCGCGTGGGAAAAATCCCTGCGCCTGTGAGCTGAACGCAAATACCGGCATCTGATTTTTAAGGTACCAGTCGTACGAATCGTCACTCATTACAACTGCGCCAAATTCTTTGAAATATTCTTCTTTTGTCTCCGCAAGGCTCCACTGAATCTGGCTTGCCAGAAAGCCTGCCTGACCGGACTCTTTCGCGTACTGATTCGCTGCCTCTATCCGTTCTTTATGCCAGTTCGAGCAGCCAAGTGCGCGAACCTTGCCCGGTTTTACAAGGATTTCGTTCATATTATCCACAATCTCTTCGACCGGAATGGATTCATCATCCTTATGAATCCAATAGAGATCAAAGAAATCGACGCCAAATGTTCCAAGGCTCAGATTGATATCTTCTGTCATGTCTGCCTTACCCAGACGGCTGACGTTCATGGATTCATTGCGTGGATGGCAGCCTTTCGTAGTCAATACAACCTGATTGCGTTTCCCTGTCTTTTTCAGATAATTCGCCACAAGGCTTTCACATTTGCCTTCCCCATAGGAGCGTGCAGTATCCAGACAATTGCCTCCTGCATCCAGATAGATATCAAAAAGATTGGTAATGACATCCTCCGAGAGGCGCATCATGCTCATCGCCGAACCCATAGCGAGGCGCGATACTTTGATTGTTTCCTGATAGCCCTGTAAATTAATGTATTTCATCATTTTCCCCTTTCTGTTTAAACATTTCCTATTCATTTCCCATTCCGGGAACAGCTTCCCTTGAAGCTGCTTATGGAGACCTGTTCTATCCCCTGAAGATCCACCGGGCTTCTTCCGGTGTCATATCATCAGCACCAGATGCCAGGGCATCTCCCAGGCACTGTGGATCTGCCGTGTCTACAATCGCAACCCCATTAAGAGCACTGTGAACCATAAAACTATGGTACGCCTCGAATACAGAGAGTCCTTTCTTTTCCGCATATTCGCCAAGTCTCTTCGCCCGCGCCCTGTTTTCTTCTGTGTCATACGTTTTCGCAAGAAACGGAGGAATCGTATCCAGCATTCCTTCACAGACCGCTTTTGAATAGACATGCGCACCAAGGTTGATCGAGAATACCGGCATTTCTTTTTCCTTATACCAGGCATATGCCTTCGGATTCATGGAAGTCGCCTGATCCTCCGGCAGCCCCTGCTGATCTTTTATCACAGGGCTCCACTGCACCTGACTCATCACAAATCCGGCCTGCCCTGTTTTTTGGGCATATTCATTTGCCGCAGCGATCCGGCTGATACTCCAGTTGCAGGCGCCAACCGCCCGTACCTTTCCCGGCCGGATCAGAATGCGGTTGATGTCATCCACGATCGTTTCCACCGGATAAGAAGGATCGTCCCTGTGTATCCAGTACAGGTCAATCGTCTCAATGCCAAGAGATTTCAGGCTCTGGTTTACATCTCCTTCCATATCCGCCGCGCTTAAACGGTTAATATGCATGGTTTTCATCAGCGGATGACAGCCCTTGGTTGAAATCACAAGATCGTTTCGATTCTTTCGAAGCCGGATCCATTCTCCCAGCAGCCGTTCGCTTTCGCCGTCGAGATAATCATGTGCGGAGTCATACAGATTTCCTCCTGCATCCTTAAGCTGGTCAAACATAGCGAACAGTTCTTCCTTTGACAGCCGCTGGATTTCATTCGCAGTTCCGAATCCAAACTTTGACACATGGATTTCTTCTTTATAACCTTTTATATTTAAGTATTCCATATCCTGCGCGCTCACCACCTTCTATGAATTGATCTCTTTCACCCTGCCACTTGCACACGCTGCATGGGATGATAAACATCTGTCGACGGGATTGCCGAAAGAAGAGCTTTCGTATAGGGATGCAGCGGCCGTCTGTGTGTCAAAAAGGATCATGACTGTCCGGATCCGTCCCCCCGCGATCGTGTTCGTGCTCCTCTGAGCACTCTCCTCGGCCAGTGCACTCACTCCTCATACAAATGAGGAAAGCGCCAGGGCTGAGCTTAAAACTACTGCTAATGCTTTCTTGTTCATAATGAATCTCCTTTCCGTTCCATAATTCTAAATCGTATTTTAGAACCTGTTCTATTTTGTGTTTTAATTCTACATCCGTTTTTTGAATTCGTCAATTAGACAACAATCACAGTTTTTTTTATCGTTTTTTGGTCATAATAACGAATGAGGGCTTTTCGCCTCATGTGAAAAGCCCTCATCATCTTCCATTCTGTTATTTAGCAATTTCCCGTATTCTCGGCCCAAGCAGCCATACCCATATCCATTCGTTCTTCGCGGCACACGCAAAGTACTGCCTCGAGGAATCCTTTATAATCTCATTGTACTCCATTCCGGCTGTTTGCTATTTTTACATTATCCATATGAAAAAAGCTGTCGAATTCCGGTCTTTCCGTGATCAGCTGGCCGATCTCAATCGATTCCACAATCTCACTTCTGGCAAAAGAAAGCAAAAACCGGAAAATCAGATGTTCCATGTCCTGACACATACTTCTGCCGGATCCGGTCCTCTTCGGAAGAAGACACCAGCTGACAATAATTCCTTTGTAGATCATTTCCAGGTCGGCAGCTACATCATCATAAATAATTTCAATGGACTTATCCTGCGGAAGACTCCGTTTTACGAATTCTTTCGCCAGCGGAATGACCTCCGGTCGAAAAGTAATATCATAAAATATATCATCACAGCAGTCTGTGAGCAGGAACTGTATGATCTCCGTTCCGGCAGCCTCACAGAATTTCGCATATACCAGAAACGGCCACAGCACTTCTCCTGCGTATGCCTCAGTTTTCACAAAATCAGGAATGGGATTTTCTCTTACTACCTGAAAGTACAGTCCCCGCATATACTGCACGATCAGATTCTCTTTCGTTCCGAAGTGATGATAAAACGATCCGGAAGATACACCAGACTCCGCACAGATATTGCGCACCGTAAGCTGTTTTTCTCCATAATTTTCCAAAATCATTTTTGTTGCTTCCAGAAGCTTCTGCCTTGCGATTTCTGATTTCCGTTCTTTCAAAGATTTTGTTTGCATTTTCTCATTTCCCCGTGTATAACGAATTTGTTTTAGAACACGTTCCGTTTTGCTATTCTCTGTTATTATTAAACAGATTCTCTGTTTTGTCAATTTATTTTTATTCATTCTGGAACGTTCCCGAACATTCCGGAACAGGAAAAGATATATCAGGAAACGCCGCCCCATAGCAGAGTATCGTCCGCCTCTCCACTAAAATCATGCAATTTTTGTTTTGACTTTTTGAGAAAATAAATGGTATAATTTTATCATACTCAGGGTCATTATTACTATATATCCGTGTAGGAATGATCCCTGCGTATCTCTATTCAGGCTCCGGCCGTAATAGGAAGCTTGGCATTCCCGGCCAGATAAGGAGGTGTACAGGGATGAAACGAGTGAAGGCAGCCTGCATTTGCCAGACATTGCATTTTATGCTTAAGGAAGATCTTGGACATGATTATGCTGTGAAAATGGTTCAGGAGGAAGTCGCACAGTACAAGAGAACACTCGAGCGGAATCAGACGCAGTATAAGATCATCGACGAATCCGAACAGCCGGATGGCTCCATTATGCTTAAGGTGAAAAAGCAGTATAATAACAGCCCGGTCGGCGACTATCTTGACTAATAAAAGTACGAATAAAAACACATCAAAAATTTAAAATTCTCCTTGCAATCCGGCCGATTATCGTTTACTATAGATTGCAATGGAGATATAGCTCAGTTGGGAGAGCATCTGCTTGACGTGTAGAGGGTCACAGGTTCGAGTCCTGCTATCTCCATCAAAAGAGCCGGGATTGTACCCGGCTCTTTTTCACATGATTTCTTTGATTCTCAGAACAGCTCCGGCACCCAATGCTTCGGATCAACATCCATAAATTTCGCACGCTCGA
>JAJQHZ010000090.1 GCA_021199475.1 Lachnospiraceae bacterium | reverse complement strand
TGTTTGCGATGCCTTCTTGTTTATCTTTACCCGCTACCTCTCAGTTTCAAACTTAAAGCCTCCGTGCTGCGCAAGTCTTGATGCTTTCATTATAGCATAGAAGACAATGTGCAAATCTTGCTTTTTTCTTGCTTTGAACAGACTACAGTGTCGAAGTACGTTGACCTTCAAAGTTACCTTTGCCATTTTTGAAAGTGTTCTGCTAAATGAGTTTTATATCATCAGATGCTGGAAGAATCCGGTAAGTGATATGTCGATATGTTTGCGCATACACCC
The DNA here is from genome assembly GCA_021199475.1 of Lachnospiraceae bacterium. GTDB lineage: Bacteria > Bacillota > Clostridia > Lachnospirales > Lachnospiraceae > Choladousia. Next base: position 12,678 of record JAJQHZ010000090.1, on the reverse strand, counting down.
GATCTGCATGTGACATCAATATCGTTTTCTCGGACCATTGCGAATGCGCGACGTTGATGGTGCGGACAGGAGAATAGTAAAGCTTCACGGGATGGCGCTTTCAATGATGCTTTAAGAAATTCTGAAAATTCCAATTTAATGCTCACTTTTATTGCTCACCTGTGTTATGATAGGTGAGCAATAAAAATGCTGATGAAACACCCGTGGAATCAGGGCTAACAAGGACACAGGCGCGTATTTTGGCGGAGATTCGGAATAACCCCAATATTACGAGGGAACGTCTTATGGAAAAAATCAAAGTCGGCCAAACAACAGTATACACGGCAGTTTCAACATTGAAAAAACTGGGGTATATAGAGCGTGTGGGTTCCAAAAAATCCGGTTATTGGAAGGCCCTTAAGTAGAGATTTATATTGCGAATGCGCGACGTTGATAACCAGAAAAGAGTGATAAATCTTGTCATGGGGGATTACAGCTTATGAAATCATACAGAATTTTATACGAGGGTGTGGAGATTGGTGTTCTGGATACGGACCGGGAACGGAATTTACACAGATATACACATAATGAAGCCGGGCTTCAGGAACTGGAGCAAAAAGGCCTTTACCCGTTTCAGTTTATTGATTATTCGCAGGACACCGGCTGGGTAGAGCCGATTCCTTTTCTGGCGAACAGGATCAGAAACTGTGAGCGTTTTGCGGAAAATCCCAAAGTGATCGGGTACCAGACAGATTCCTTCCGGCTGATTCTTATCGAATAAGAGTTCTGGAAGGATCCGGTGGGAACATCATTCTTCCTGCGGAGAAATAACTTAAGGTGCAATATTATGAAAAAACAGGGCTCTATGCGTTTAAGGAGTGAAAAATATAATGAATGAGTGCCGTGCGCTGTCAGCCGAAGAGTGGGCTGAGTTTGAACCTGTATTTGACAAAGCCGGGTATCATAATCCGGATGAGGTCGCCAGATTTGTGGATACACGCCTGGACAAAATATATGATGTGTTTCTGCTGGATGAAAAGCTGGTATTAAAAAAAGAGGACCGCGACAAGGAAAAATACGACCGCTTCTTTGCGGGCTGCGATTTCATGGTCCCGCCCATACTCGACCGTTTTCAGATGAAGGATGCATGCTGGGTTACGATGCCGTATATCAATGGGACGGACGCCCGATCCTGTTCCTGCGAGGATGCCGCGCGGGTGGGAACAGAACTGGCAAAAATTCAGAGCCATTATCTGAACTGTGGGGGTAATCCGGAAACCGGTTCGGATGTCTGTAAAAGGCACTTTGAGCGGCACACGCAGCGTTTCTGGAATAAGGTCCGTGCATATTTCCCTGCATATGAGAATGTTTTTCTCTTTGTGCAGGAGCGTTTCTTTTCTGCGCCCCGCAGCCTGGTGCACGATGATTTGCTGCCGATCAATGTCCTGCTGGACGGGGAAAATGTCTGGCTGATTGACTGGACCTATGCGGAGATTTTACCTTATTTTCTGGATCTGGCGCGCTTTGCTTTTGTAACAGATCAAAAGGACGAGCGATATATCTCAGATGAGGCGGCCAGGGCATTTCTGGACGCGTATTATGCGGAAATGAGTCAGAATCCGGTATTTGGAATGGATAAGAAGGAGTTCCAGCGCGATGTGGCGGTATCCGCGTTCTGCCAGTATGTCATGTTTGTGTTTTATAAGGATGCCGAAACGGCAGTGGACTCAGCGGATTATCAGGCGTTGAAGAAAATCCTGGAATATCTTGAGTGTGAGATGGATTCCGGGACGGCTCGCATATAAGCAGGCCTCCAGCAGGCTTCTGACGAAATTAAGAAACGGAGGGGTAACTATGGATTTACAAAAAGAGGTAGTGGAGCGGTTGACTTACCATGCAGAGGAAAATTTTTCACTTCTCAGCTGTGCTCTGGATGAGATGCAGAAGGAAAAGGCATCCGGAGAAGCAGTGAGTGAGGAGGATGAGGTGCGTCTGCTTACTATGGTGGCGAGAGCGACCGAGATCATGCAGTTTCAGGAAGAGTGGATGGGTTTTGAGGTGTCCGAACTGGACGCGAAAAAGTATATCTTGGATTCCGGGTATGCTGGCGTTCTTTTCTGCGGCACGCTGAAAAAGCTGAGAGAAGTTCAGGATTTGTTTGCCAGGGCTGATGCCGGAGACATTGATACCTGCATGACGCTGGCGGAGCGCTTATCTCAGGGATACTTTTCAAAGGCCATGTCGGTTTACGCGTCCCGCTACTGGAAGAAGGCGGCTGAGCGGGGCGATGCGCAGGCCATGTACAATTATGGCATGTGCTTTCGCTGGGGCGAGTACGGTGAATGGGCAGATGCTGGACAGGCAATTTTCTGGTTCCGCAAAGCAGCTAAGGCCGGATATGCGGAGGCAGAAAATCTGGTAAATACCTTTGGTAGTCCGGACGGGCAGTACACGCTGTTTTCCTCCGCCATTTCCGGTGCAGGTGGTTTCGGCAGCAAGTGGTATAAGAGCGAATCCATGGTGGAGCAATATTTCGAGGGAGCCGACGGCGGAAATGCCGAGATGCAGTATGAGCTGGCCCGGCAGTCTGTGCCCGGGAGTGAATTTGACGCATTCAAACGTACCGCGGAAAATGCAGTGAAATATTACGGGATGGCAGCGGCGCAGGGCATGATCGATGCGATGTTTAACCTGGCGAATCTGTATCGCACCGGCTGCCCGGGGCTTGAGCCGGAGAGCCAAAAGTACCTGTACTGGATGAAGCGGTGCGCGGATGCGGGTGATGCGGAGGCTTGTTATCATGTGGGGAGAGATTACCTGGAGGATGAGATCGTGCCGAAAGATTATGATATTGCGGAGGAATACCTGAGGAAAGCCTCTGAAAAGGAGTACACAAAGGCAGACTCGCTGCTTCAGTATCTGTGACAGTGGAGGCACTATGCAGATACGACTGGACAAATTCCTGGCGGACGCCGGAATCGGCACGCGCAGGGAAGTAAAATCAATCATAAAGAAGAAAGCGGTCACCGTCAATGGCGACTGTGTGGTGAAACCGGAGACGAAGGTGGATCCGGACACGGATGAGGTGTCTGTAAACGGCAGCAGCGTGTCTCCGCGCGGCACTGTCACTTATTTGCTGCACAAGCCGGCCGGTTATGTCTGTGCAACAGAAGATTCCCGTTTCCCCACTGTGATGGAGCTGGTGCCGCGGGGCAGGGATCTGTTTCCGGTCGGACGCCTGGATAAGGATACGGAGGGACTGCTTCTGATTACAAATGACGGCGCGATGGCGCACCGCATGCTCTCTCCGCGCAGCCATGTGGACAAAACGTATCTGGCGGTTTTGGACCGCCCGGCGGAGGAGAAGTACGCAGTTTTATTTGAGAAGGGCGTGGAGATCGGGGATGATACGCCGACGCTCCCGGCGAAGTTTGAGATTTGTGACATGCGCCACCCCGCCCTGGAATATCTGCCGGAGGAATACCGGATAAATCTGAACCCGGGGCAGGCAGTGCTTCTGACCATTCATGAGGGGCGCTATCATCAGGTGAAGCGGATGTTTCAGGCGGTTGGCAGAGAAGTGATTTATCTGAAACGGGTGTCGTTCGGGCAACTGGTGCTGCCGCTTTCTTTGAAAAAGGGCGAGGCGGTTTTGTGTCAACCTGATTTACAATCATCTTGAAATTGCAGTTGTTCTTTTGTATTATAAGAAATGAAATGCAACTTCCAAAATGACACAGGACGGTATTGTGAATGAAAGAAAAAGATACAGCGTCGCGCAATGAACAGATGTTGAATTTGCCGGTGGAGGTGGTCATCCCGAAGCTGGCGGCGCCGACCATCGTCTCCATGCTGATTACATCGATTTATAATATGGCGGATACGTTTTTTGTAAGTCAGCTCGGAACGTCCGCGTCGGGTGCGGTGGGAATCGTTTACTCTGCGATGGCTATGATACAGGCGTTCGCATTTATGATCGGCATGGGCGCGGGCAATAATATTTCACGGCTGCTTGGAGGGGGTAAGACGGAAGAAGCGAAGCGCTACGCGTCGGTCGCCTGGTTTACGGGCTTTGCGCTCGGCTGCGTGGTGGCGGCGCTGGGCATGACGCAGATGGAGCAGATTGTCATGCTGCTGGGCTCCACAGAGACGATCGCGCCTTACGCGGTGGATTACGCCCGTTACATATTTCTGGCGGCTCCGTTTATGATGTGCTCCTTTATTATGAATAACCTGCTTCGCTTTCAGGGGCTGGCTTCCTATGCCATGGTCGGTATCACGACCGGCGGCATTCTGAATATGGTGTTCGACCCAATCCTGATTTTCGGTTTCGGGATGGGGACGGCGGGTGCCGGCGCGGCGACCGGCTTTTCGCAGTTTGTCAGCTTCTGTATCCTGCTTTTCATGTGCAATACACACAAGGACGCGATCCATATCACGCCGCGCAATTATAAGCCTTCTTTCCGGATCTATGGGCGAATTCTGTATACAGGTGTCCCTTCCCTCGCAAGACAGGGCATTGCCAGCGTTTCCTCGGTTATGCTGAATTCCATCGCGGGGCAGTACGGGGACGCGGCGGTCGCGGCGATGTCGATTGTTTCCCGCTTTACCATGTTTATCAACTCCGTGATCGTGGGCTTCGGACAGGGATTTCAGCCGGTCTGTGCCTTTAATTTCGGGGCGAAGCAGTATGACCGCGTGAAAAAAGCCTTCTGGTTCTGCGTGAAGGTAGCGACCGCGGCGCTCATCGTTCTCTGCGGTATTTCCCTGCTGTTTTCCGGCAATATCATCGCTCTTTTCAGAAAGGATGACGCGGAGGTTATTGCGATTGGTACCTTTGCGCTGCGGGCGCAGCTGATTACTATGCCGTTATGGGGTTACTATACGATGTGCAATATGTTTTCCCAGTCGATCGGGTATGGTGTGCGGGCATCCATTATTTCCTGCGCGCGTCAGGGACTTTTCCTGATACCGGTGCTGGCAATTCTGCCGCGAATTCTGGGCCTGCGCGGTCTGCAGCTGGCGCAGCCGCTCTCGGATATTCTGGCGTTTTTCCTGGCGTTTGTGCTGACAAGAGGAATTTTGAAGGAGCTGGACCGGAAGGGGATGGCCGAAGCCGCAAAACGGCCTTAGTATGTATCAGTTTTATGTGGCGGAATGAAAGGTTATCTGCTAAAATGAGCCGGATATAAGTGACTGCAAAGGAGGAGCATTTTGATGAACGAATTTCTGGAAGCGGTGGTCGAGGCTGACGACCAGCCGGTTGTGATCTGTGACACGGAGCATACCATTGTCTATATGAACCAGACCGCCATCAGACGATATGAAAAGAGAGGCGGCGCGCAGTTGATCGGCCGGTCGATTTTTGACTGCCACAATGCGCATTCGAAGGAAATCATTCTGTCGGTATTTCAGCAGTTTCAGGACAATCCCGGCCTGAATAAGGTATATACCTATACGCGCAGGAAGGACGGCGAGGACCGCGATGTCTATATCGTCGCGCTGCGAAATAAGAGCGGCGAGCTGATCGGGTACTATGAGAAGCATGAGAGCCGCGTGCATGAGACGGTTGCAATCATATCATGAGCAAAGGACGCTCATGATCCAGTTTGCAGCTCATCGAACCGGGCAGAAAATCCGACCGGATCGGGCGAAATTGCTTTTGAACTGTGTATAAGGGAGAAAAATGGATTATAAAATCATCAGGAGCAGCCGGAAGACCCTCGCTCTTCAGGTGACCAGGGACGGGGTGATTGTGCGGGCGCCGTACCGGGTATCGGATGAAGAGATCAGACGGTTTGTGTCTCAGCATCGGGACTGGATACAAAAACATCAGGAGAAGCTGGCATCAGAACTTGCTGCGCAGCAGACCGTGGAAAGGCTGACCGATGCGGACATCCAGGCACTGGCGGATCAGGCCCTGAAGGTGATTCCGGAGCGCGTGCGGTATTACGCACCGTTAGTCGGCGTGACCTATGGTCGCATCACCATCCGCAACCAGAAGTCCCGCTGGGGCAGCTGCTCGTCAAAGGGCAATCTGAATTTCAACTGCCTGCTCATGCTGACGCCGCCCGAGGTATTGGACAGTGTGGTGGTGCATGAACTTTGCCACAGAAAAGAAATGAATCATTCCGAAGCCTTTTACCGGGAGGTTTATCGGGTGTACCCCGCGTATGATCAATGGAACCGGTGGCTGAAGGAGAACGGCCCGGCGCTGATGCGGCGCATGACCGGGTGAGAAGCTCAGGTCAGCGCATTTAATTTCTCATAAAATTCCGGCAGATCCTTGTCGATTCGCAGAATGCGTCCTTTGCTGTTCAAAAAACAGTGAGCGCTCTCTGCAACGCAGACGGTCTTCCCGGATACGGTCATGGTATATTGCAGCGTCAGCTTTACCTGCGTTAACTCCAGCACCTTCACGGCAATCTCAATAACGTCCGCAAATGTGGTGCTTTTTTTGTAGTCGCATTTCACGGAGACGACCGGCGAACCGATGCCGTCAGCCTCCATCTGATCATACCCGTACCCCAGCCGCTCCATGAAATCAATCCTTGCTTCCTCGCAGAAGCGGATGTAGTTGGAGTGGTGGGTAATGCCCATCCTGTCAGTTTCATAATATTGCACCTTGTGTGTGTAGGGGGTCATGGTGTGCTCCTTGCTGATAAACGAAAACAGATTATTTTTCGAACTGTTGAATTAGCACAGTTAGCTGTTTTTTGCCTGACGGCAGCCGCTGCTCTGCGCCGGATTGCTGTTTTGCTTCCTGATTTCCCCATGATACAAAATATCAGATGAAATTTCAAGATAAAACAGGCTTGTATTCAGGACGAATGTTTTGTATCATAAAAGCAGAATATCTGACAATATTTCAGACTTTCGGATGAGGAAGACAAGCCGATGGCAAATATCACAGTTACAAATGATAAAATCACATACCGCAAACTGCTGAAGTCCTGTGAAATCGCGCTGGACGACCTGCAGTGGGCCTACCTTCAGAAGCAGGATCTGCAGTCGCGCTGCTGCTGCGGTTCGTACGCGTCGGAAATCGACCGCGTCATTGTGACTCTGAAAAGTGGGAAAAAAAGAAATGTTTCAGTTTGAGAGTATGGACGAAGCGAAAGATTTGCTGGCCAGGCTTCAGGCGGCAAAGCCCGATCTGACAGTCGGATATACGCCTAAAAACCGGGCGCTGTATGAGAAGACCTGAGCATATATGCTCCGCAGAAAGGAGCCCTTCATGGACGAAAGACTGCAAAAACAACTGGATTTTATTCTGGAAATCGACAAAGAAAAAAATATTCTCCGTCAGACCCACCTCTCCGGTCATGGCAGACGCGAGAACGACGCCGAGCATGCCTGGCACATGGCGATCATGGCGTATCTGCTGCGGGAATATGCCAATGAGGAGGTCGACATCGCGAAGGTCATGCTGATGTGCCTGATCCATGATATCGTGGAGATTGAAGCCGGGGACACCTATGCCTATGACGAAGAGGGCCTTCTGACACAGAAGGCAAGGGAGGATGCCGCGAAGGAGCACATTTATTCCCTCCTTCCGGACGATCAGAAGACGGAGCTGATTGCGCTTTTTGATGAGTTCGAGGCCTGTGAGACGCCGGAGTCAAAGTTTGCGCACGCGATGGACAACCTGCAGCCATTGCTTTTAAATGATTCAAATGGCGGCGAAGACTGGCTCAGGCATCAGGTGACCGCTGCGCAGGTCTATGGCCGTCAGGGCAAGACCAGGCAGGGCTCCGAAGCATTGTATGAGGTGACAGACCAGATCTTGCAGGAGCATGTCCGGCAGGGAAATCTGAAATAATCGTTACTATTCACAGCCGGCTTGAGAGATATAACCAGACTCTTCAAGCGTAGTTTGCTTGTAAGAGGCTGGTTATATCTCTCAAGTTGACTGAGAATCAGTCACTTCCCCCACATAAGCAAAAAGATGAGCAGCGTACTTTGCTGCGTCGGATATGAAGTAGACGCTTTTGCGCATGTGGGGGAAGCGGCTGTGAATGGTAACAAATAATCGTTTTCCCCATCGCTTCCATGCGATGAGAAGATAGACCAGGGCAGGCCATCCCAAATCTATCAAAAAGAGGTTGTATATTATGGAAGCAATTGACAGAAACAAACTTGATACCGCGATTTCCTACGTGGAAAGAATCGCTGACGGCAAAAACCCGGTGACTGGCGTGGAAGTCGGGGAAGATACGGTGTTAAATAACCCGAATGTGATCCGCTGCATGTTCTTTATTAAGGAAGTGCTGGAGGGTGTCCGCTGCAACGGCGGCTATATTGGGAGTAAACCCAAAAAGAGCGAACTGGCGGACTTTCCGCTGGATCTGCTGCAATCCTATACTTACAGAGAGGACAAACCAATCACCAAACTGGTAGAGCAGTTGAATGAGCCCGTGGATGAAAGCCAGCACAGGAAATTATCCTACAAGCCTATTACCCAGTGGCTGAAGCTGAATGGCTTTCTGCAGGATGATTTCAATACGGAGCTGAATAAAAATGTGACCGAGCCGACCGAGAAAGGGCGGCAGATCGGCATCAGCAGTGAGAAGCGCCGGAGCATGGCCGGAGCCGAGTATATCCGGGTGATCTATGGAAGGGAAGCACAGGAGTTTATTGTTCAGAATCTGGAGAGGATTCTGAACGGAGAAGAGGCGCAGTAGCATCGGCTGCCGGATACGAAAGAAAACTATATACAAAATTTAAAATTCCACCGGGAATCTGAATGTGACGAATGAAAATACAGGATAAGAGCCTGCGATAGAGAGCATCTATATGTTCGTGACGCAGATTTTCGGTGGGTTTTTGTTTGCAAAAAGCAGAATCATTTGAATCACACTTGACGAGACCCTATTGAATAGGGTATAGTACAGGTGGGAAAGGAATATAATGACAAGAACATTTATTCAGACCATGGAATTTTCCAGAAATTGGGATAGACTGGGCTTTCAGGATAGCGATTTAAGGAGACTGGAATTAGAGTTGCTTTTTAATCCAACGGCTTTTCCTGTCCTGAGAGGGACAGGCGGTTTGCGAAAAATGAGATTTTCGCGGGAAAGTGAAGGGAAAAGAGGAGGCGTTCGGGTATGCTATGTGGATTTTGTCGTGGAAGAGGTTATTTATCTGATTACCGTCTATCCTAAAAAGGAAAAAGAAAATCTTTCAGCGGCAGAACGCAATACAATAAAGAAGGCTCTGGATATACTCAGAACCAGTTTATAAGGAGGTGATCTGATGAGTAATGTATACGAAAGTATCATGACAGGGTTAAATGAAGCAATAGAAGACGCAAAAAGCAAAGATAAAAAATTGCCCAGAAGGGTGGTGACAGTCGTTCCAGTGAAGGAATATAAGGCGGAAGAGGTCAGGAAAATCCGCCTCTCCACGGGTATGTCACAGAAAATTTTCGCGGGTTATATAGGGGTTTCTGTTAAAACAGTAGAAGCTTGGGAAGCTGGGACGAATAGTCCATCCGGAGCAGCAAGCAGATTGCTTAGCATGATGGAGATGGATGAAAAGCTGACAGAGGAGTTCCCGTTTGTAACATTGGTTTGACTTGTGGAAAATACAAAGGAGAACACATCATGGAATACACATACACAGAACTCTTAATCTTTTTCCTGCTTTACAGTATCATGGGCTGGGTGGGCGAGGTCGTGATTACCTCCGTGACCAGGCGCAAATTCTGCAACCGGGGCTTTTTTAATATGCCGCTTTGCCCGAAATACGGGGTGATGGCGGATATTCTGATTCTGGTGCTGCCGACAGTCGGGGAGGAGCTGAGCTTCGGCAATGTTTTCACACAGTACGTGATTACGCTGGTAGTCGTGTCAGTGGGAGATTTCGTGACGAGCGATGCTGCGCACCGTGTGCTGCACCGCAGGCTTTCGCAGTATGAGAGAGATACGCTGTTTGGCGGGGAACTGAAGGGGACTACGGTAGCGGTTGCGAAATCGGCGGTAATTCTGGTGCTGCTCAAACTGCTGCATCCTTTTATCTTTACTCTCGTCAGACTGCTGCCGGTCTTGCTGTTGCAGATTGTGGGGCTGGTGCTTTGCGGCCTGTTGGTGCTGGATATGATTTCGGTTGTCTATGCCGCTGAAATGAGGCAGCGCGGGGAGGCTTTGGAAAAGAAACAGAAAAAGAGTGGGAAAAAAGCCAGGAATGGTGAAAAACGCGTAGATGTGACGCAGGTTGTCTCTGAGGAAAATCTTGGAAACCGACTCTGCAATGCGGTCTGGAGACGTTTAGAGCGCGCATACCCGGGCATGGGAGAGCGGGATGAAATCCGCTCCGGCAAATATGTCTTTGCGAAGGGACTCTGCTTAAATAAGCTGCTCTGGATTTTCATCATCTGGGCGTTTGTCGGCGACCTGTTTGAGACGGTCTTTGTCTGGGCGGGGACTGGCGTGTGGATGAGCCGTACCAGTGTGATTTATGGTACTTTTTCCATTGTGTGGGGCTTTGGCGCAGTGATTATTACGGTTGTCACGCAGAGGCTGGCGGGCAGAGAGGACCGTTTTGTATTCTTTTCTGGCACCGTTTTGTGGGGCGTCTATGAATATACCTGCAGTGTCATTTCCGAGTATGTCTTCGGCGGAACCTTCTGGGATTACAGCGATATGATGTTCAATATCGGAGGCAGGACGAACCTGCTGTTCTGTCTCTTTGGAGGCGTCCTGTCGGTGCTGTGGGTAAAGAGTCTGTATCCGCTGATCAGCGGCCTGATTGAAAAGATCCCGCCGGCGATCGGGGTAGTCGCGACCTGGGGCGTTATCGTGGTAATGGCTGCGGACCTGCTGCTGTCCGGCGCGGTGCTGTCAAGGTATGTGAACCGTCTGGAGGGCGAGGAGCCGCAGAACGTGCTGGAGGAATTCATCGACGAAAACTATTCCGATGAATTCGTGGAAAGCATCTGGCCGAATATGCAGGAGCCGGGGAGCGGGACGCCTCTCTGGCAGCAGGAAGCGGAGTAAATCTACGGCACATTCACCACGCCCACAAACAGCGGCAGGCCGTTTGTGTCGGTGATGGCAAAGAGAAAGGGCCGGTCCAGGGTGAAATCGATCTGTTCCGGTGTTTCCTCCGCGGCGCTGTCCGCGGTGATGACCGTGTAGGCAGCGGCCTCCACGCCTTCCTCATCAATTTTCACCCGCGCGGCGTGCTCCACACTGCTGACATAGACATTTGCTGTGTCGGTCAGCGGTGAAAAGTCTGCCGTGGTGTAGTCAAACACGGAGGTAACGCCGAGCGATGAGAGCGTGTCGACGAGGTTCAGGTTAGAGCAGACGTCGAATTTCGGCAGAGACAGACTGATCCGGTAACGCTCTTTGTTTTCCCATTCAGATTTGGATTTGGAGGAAATGAAGGCCGTCAAATCCGTTCCGTTAAGCACCGCGTCCACGGTCGTGTCCTCATCGGGCAGGATCAGCCACATCTTACCGCCTTGCTGCAGCGACAGCCCCATCGCCATGAAACCGTCTCCATAATATACATATCCCGTATCGGTCTGATGCATGAAATCACAGTCGATATCTCCATTTAAAGCATGGAAGGTCTGCTGATACGTATTATTTTCCGAAAATTCATCCACCCAGGCCGCCTTATAATAAATGGTCGTCGCAAGGGCCATGATGGTCTCCTCCCGCAGCTCAATCTCTTCGGCCTGGTCGGTCAACAGGCCGCCGGTCTGGGCATTCAGCCAGTCACGCAGCGCCTGCGAAAAATCCTCACTCCCCATTTTGCCATAATAGGTGGAAGCATAATAGGACTCCGCCAGCGTATCCAGCACCTCCTGATGGTAGCTTAAGGAATTCGAAAGCCACAGGGAGGAGCCAAGGATGGTGGTCACTCTGCCGTCGTCCAAGTAGGCCATCTGCCAGACATCGGAGGCCTGTTCTCGCAGCGTTTCGATATCGTCCGCTCCGCAGAGCGTGAGAATTTCCTGGCGCGTGTCGCCGTCCGTGACCTCTGCAAGCATTGCCAGGGCCAGCCAGACATTGATGGGAGAATAAATCCGGTTTTCCTCTCCGGCCCCGGACAGCATTTCTGCTGTAGATGTGTTAAAGAAAGCAAGAAGAGAGGCGTCGTATCCTTCTTCGGCGTCTTTTAAGACATAATAGCTTTCCTGCCAGGCGGTATAGTCCGCCTTCCAGGCGTCGTAATCCCATTCGTCGCTGGCGCTGTAGTAGTCTTCCTCGTTCGGATAGGCCGCCATTTCCGGGCAGCTGACCTCAGACAGCGTGTATTCCGAGAATGTTCCGCCACTGGCCTCATCATTGCAGTTGATATCCAGGTTATTCGTGTTGCTGCTGCCTGGTGTACATCCGACCACAGACAGGGTCAATGCGGCGCCAAGAAGCAGGGCAGTCACTTTTTTCGTTATTCTTTTCATTATGTACTCCCTCCATTTTCGAAGATTTTCCCGGGCGGGGCTTGTCAAAAGCAGCCGTGTTTCTGTATGCCGGGTGCAGTTTCCGGACGCTTTTTTCTTCTTTATATCAAAAGACGAGAAAGAATAAGCGATATTACAGAAATCGTACGGATTTTCTGCATGAAATTGAATTTAAGATGATGGTACACGATGAACTGAGATATTGTCCAGAAAATTTCGGGCTGCAGCTCTGTTAGAGTCGGGCGATATTGACCACCCAGAGCCGGTCAGAAATAACCAATTTC
>JAJQHZ010000120.1 GCA_021199475.1 Lachnospiraceae bacterium | reverse complement strand
AAAATTTTTGAGCAAATTCATGCAGTCCGATTCATTGCATGTATAATATCTGAATACTGATAGCCTCTGCGCATCAGATACGCGATCAGCTTCTTCCGCACCCCTTCATCGCCTTCCGCCGGATTGTAATGCTTCTTTTTCAACAGCGTCAGAATCTGTTCCTCCTCATCCGGAAGCTCTGTTTCAGACATCGCCTGACGAATGATTTCCTTTTCTATCCCCTTAGCGAGAAGCTCCTGCTCCATCTGCCGGGCGCTTTTAGAAGAAGCGCGATTCTCCAGATAGGCCCTGGCATAGCGCAGATCATCAATGTAGTGATAACTTTTTACATAGCTGACCGCATCTTCAATAATATCCTCCGGATAGTCGGACTGCCGCAGCTGTTCCCGAAGCTGCTGTTCCGTCCGGTCCATTTTTTCCAGGAGATGCATCGCGCGAAGTCTGGCACGCTTCGGAAGAAGCTCTCCCAGAATCACTGAAATGACTTCATCCGTCACGTCTTCATCCTCGTGCAGCCCGCAGTCTGCAACCTCTTTGCGATAAAGTGGAAACTGGAGTCCGCTTTCCAGCAGAATCAGATATCTGCCTCCGGTAAGCTTCCGAATCTCTGTCACATGATCCATAATTTTTACTCTGCCTGATATCGACTACTCTGTCTGGGAAGAGACCGAATCGCCTGATGATACAGAAGCCTGCCTTCCTGCTGCGTCCATCTCCGAAGAGGACGAAGCTGTTCTGGCAGCAGCAGTAGCTGCACTTGTTCTGCCAGCCGCAGCTGAAGAGTCTGAAGCTGTAGCAGAAGCGGACTTCTCCGCTGCCGTCTTTTTTCCCGACGCGGTGCTCTTATCGCTCTCGTCTGCTTCAATCAGGCCATAGTGCACCCGCACCTTATGGTCTACTTCCTCCATAATATCCGGGTGTTCTTTCAGATAAAGCTTAGCATTTTCTCGTCCCTGCCCGATCTTATTTCCCTCATACGCATACCACGCGCCGCTTTTATTGATAATATTGTTGTTCGCAGCCAGATCAAGGATATCTCCTTCCCTGGAAATCCCTTTTCCGAACATAATATCAAACTCCGCTTCCCTAAACGGCGGAGCAATCTTGTTCTTGACCACCTTTACACGGACATGGTTGCCGATCGCTTCTCCACTCTGCTTCAGGGACTCCGTCCTGCGAACATCCAGTCGGATGGAAGAATAAAACTTCAGCGCGCGGCCGCCAGTCGTAGTCTCCGGATTGCCAAACATAACTCCGACCTTCTCACGCAGCTGGTTGATGAAAATAACCGTGCAGTTCGACTTGCTGATGACACCGGTCAGCTTCCGCAGAGCCTGCGACATCAGACGAGCCTGAAGACCGACATGTGCATCTCCCATATCTCCCTCGATCTCAGCCTTCGGCACAAGTGCCGCCACCGAATCTACGATAATAATATCAACCGCACCGGAACGCACCATGGTCTCCGTAATCTCCAGACCCTGCTCGCCATTATCCGGCTGAGAAATATAAAGATTGTCAATATCAACGCCAATGTTCTTCGCATATACCGGATCCAGAGCATGCTCTGCGTCGATAAATCCGGCAATCCCGCCACGCTTCTGCACTTCCGCTACCATGTGCAGAGCGACCGTCGTCTTACCACTGGACTCAGGACCGTAAATCTCCACGATACGTCCCTTCGGTATACCTCCGAGCCCCAAAGCAATATCAAGGCTCAGCGAGCCGGTCGGTGTCGTCTCAATATTCATATGGGTGCCGGTATCGCCCAGCTTCATCACAGCACCCTTACCAAACTGCTTCTCAATCTGTGTCAGTGCGGCATCGAGTGCCTTTAACTTGTCATCCTGTGCCATATTCATTCCCTTTCTCGAACTTATGTTCGTTTCCTGTATTTATCCTACTCCGGTTTGCGGTCTTTGTCAAGCAAATCTTTTTCAGCAGCGAACTTTTTTTACTACCTCTCTCAGTGCGTATGGCTCATATCGTCAGACTGTATATAATAACCCCCTCGATTAAGATATAATGTGTCTTTGTCCTCTTCATTTGTCTGCTCTTTCTGCTTTTGCCGAAACCATTTCAGAAATATTGTTCTTGTATTGTATCATATATGCTATATAGATGTCAATATAATTTTATTTTATTATTCTTATTATTTAATGTTTAATTTCAATCGTTCCAACCGTCCAGTATCGATCGTCCATTAAAGATCCAGCCTGATTTCATATAAAAAAACACAGTACAAAGCCAGCCATTTCTCTCGCTCCTTCATACCATGTTTTCCCTTCAAACGTTTTCTTCTATTATCTATTGCGCGGCTTTCATTGTATTACATGTCCGTCCTCGTCAGGCGAGGATGGACGAAGGCCGCGCCCAATCGCGAAGCGATTCTCAATTGCGCGGCTTTCATTGTATAATCTTCACCACATCATTGAACATCACAACGACCATCAGCACCATCAGCAGCATCAGGCCGACAAAGTGAATATTTGCCTCCAGTTCCGGCGAGACCCGTTTTCGCCGGATGGCTTCGATAATCAGAAAGACCAGGCGCCCGCCATCAAGTGCCGGGATAGGCAGCAGATTCATGACCCCCAGGTTCGCGGTCAGAAGAATCGCAATGTTCAGCATATTCAGCCAGACATAATAGGCCCCATCGGATTTGCTCTCCTCGTAGGTCTCTGAGATTGTACTGACGACACCGACCGGTCCGGACATATCATCCAGGGAAACGCCGCCGTGAATCAGCAGATTCAGGCTCTGAATCGTTGTGTCAATCCAGTAATAAACCTCATAAGCGCTGTAATAAAGCGTTTTGAGCGGCCCGGTCCGATAGCGGTAGTTCGTGCTGCCGGAGATACCGAATTTATAGCCATTTTCCGTCAGCGTCGGCGTGATGACTGTCGTGTAAGTCACTCCATCGCGCACATATTCAAATGTAATGGTCTCACCGGTGTGAAAGTACGTATAATTATAAAACTGCCGGTACAATCGGATGGTTTTCCCATTCATTTTTGTGATAAGGTCGCCTTCCTGCAGCCCTGCTTCTTCGGCCGGATACCCTTCCGTAACGCCCAGAATGACAGCCGGATCGTAGCCAATCGCCCCTACGATAAAGATAGAGAGGACAAAGGCCAGAATAAAATTAAAAATCGGTCCGGCCGCAACCACTGAAATGCGTGCTCCGACAGATTTGCTCTGGAAAGAGCCCTCCTCCCCATCATCTTCCCCGTCTTCACCGAGCATCGCGCAGGAACCGCCGAATGGAAGAAGCTTCAGCGAATAGCGCGTGCCGCCCTCCTTTTGATGGCTCAGAATCCGCGCCCCCATGCCAAGAGAAAACTCAAGAACCGTGATTCCATTTGCTTTTGCCAGCAGAAAATGTCCCAGCTCATGCACAATAATAATCAGGCTGAAAACAATCAGCGCAATAACAATGCTCAAATCAGCACCTGCCTTCCTTACTTATATAAAAACCAGATAAATATAGAGTCTCATCAAAAAATGCCGGAAGCAATCCTATCATAGACCTCCTGCTCAGTCTCCAGAATCTGGGCAACATCCGGATTCTGGATGACACGATGGTGATCCATGCAATCGCGTATGATATCATAAATATCCGTAAACCCAATCTCCCGATGCAAAAACATGCGCACTGCACGTTCATTTGCCGCATTAAATACGGTCGGCATTGAGCCGCCAATGCGTGCTGCCTCAAACGCATACCTCAATCCCAGGAACGTATCCGGATCCGGGTTTTCAAACGTAATGCTTGATATTTTTGCGAAATCCAGCCGCTCTCCCGCCAAAAATCTCCGTTCGGGGTAATACAGCGCATACTGAATCGGCAGCTTCATATCCGGCGTCCCAAGCTGCGCAATGACCGCTCCATCTGTAAACTGCACCATGGAATGGATGATACTCTGCGGCTGTATAACCACCTGAATCTGATCCAGTTCCACACCAAACAGCCATCTGGCTTCCATCACCTCTAGTCCCTTATTTACCATCGAAGCAGAATCAATCGTGATCTTCTGGCCCATCGCCCAGTTTGGATGCTTCAGTGCATCTTCCACACGAACCTCCTTCAGTTCATCATAGCTTCTGCCCCGAAACGGTCCGCCGGACGCTGTCAGGAGAATTTTATCAATCGGACTTTTTGCAGAATCAGCTACATCAGACGACATCTCCGGATCCTCCAGCCGCCCTCCTTTTGCATGCAGGCACTGGAAAATCGCGCTGTGTTCACTGTCCACCGGCAGAATTTTTACCCCGCACTGCCTGGCAAGCGGCATGATCAGATGTCCGGCGGTCACCAGAGTTTCCTTATTGGCAAGAGCAATGTCCTTGCCGGCCCGGATGGCCTCAATCGTGGGCACGATACCGATCATTCCGACAATCGCGGTCACCAGAATCTCCGCCTCCTCACAGACAGCGACCTCCTTCAGGCCTTCCATCCCGCTAAGAATTTTCACCGAAAGCTCTGCCACTCTTGTGCGCAGTGTCTTTGCGTCCTCCTCACCCCACACGCAGGCAAGGCGCGGACGAAACTCCCGAATCTGCTGTTCCAGCAAATCAATGTTTTTTCCGGCGCTAAGCGCTGCCACCTGAATATCACCATTCGCACGCACAACCTCAAGCGTCTGTGTGCCAATCGATCCCGTCGAACCAAGTATCGCTATTGTTTTCATAATCCCCTCTCCAAATCCGCCAAACACGCGAGGCATTCAGCCATGCGCAAACAATTTTCAGAATCTCCCCACCAGTGCCTGTGACAGATAATAAATCACCGGCGCCACAAAAATCACGCTGTCGAACCGGTCAAGGATTCCGCCATGCCCGGGGATTAGCTTTCCATAATCCTTGATGTCCTGGTTGCGTTTGATGGCTGATGCCGCCAGATCTCCAACCATGGAAATCAATGCGCCGACCGCACAGATAATCGCAAACGAAGCCACATGATTCGCTTCTCCTCCCAGATAGGGCGATACCGCACATGCATAAATCACACCGAGGAGCGCGGCACCCGCCACTCCTCCGACGGCGCCCTCCACCGTCTTTTTCGGACTGAGCTTCGGCGTCATCTTATGCTTCCCGATCAGCATGCCGACACAGTAAGCGCAGGTGTCACTGCCCCAGGAAGCCAGGAAAATCAACCAGACCAGATAAGCACCATTTTCCATCGCGCGCAGCTCATAGATACAGGAAAGCATCACTGCCACGTAGACAAAGCCAAAAAAAGCGCCGCTCACCTGATCCGTACGGTATCGGGGATATGTGAACACATAGACCGCCATCAGCAAAATCAGCAGCGCCAGCACCACTGTCACAGTATATGCAGTCAGGTCTAAAAATACCAGAGCGTAGTATCCGATACAGAAAATATAGCCTACGGCAGCAAGAGGCGAGATGCACGCGCCCGTTTTCGAGCCCGCCCGACGGTCTTTCCGCCAGCCGCTCCCATCCTCAACCTTCAGTGCCCGATAAAGCTCATTCATACCAATGATGGAAATCACCATCAACACCGCATTCAGCACCCATCCGCCGGTAAGAATCACCACCAGCGCGATCGCTACCAGAACAATGCCGCTAATTAATCTTGTGCGGAACATAATCCAACCCCCTCTCCTTTCAGGAAATTTTAAAATGCAATGCAGGACATGCGGTAAGCCGCGCCAATATAAATTGCCTTTCGGCAATGGCGCGGCCTTCGTCCTGCATAAAATGCAATGCAGGACATTAGGCTCCGTATCTGCGGCTGCGGCTGTTGTATTTTTCAATCGCCTTCATCAGTTCTTCTTTTGTAAAGTCCGGCCATGCCACATCCGTAAAGTAAAACTCCGTGTAAGCCAGCTGCCACAGCAGATAATTGGACAGCCGAAGCTCCCCGCTGGTGCGGATCAGAAGATCCGGATCCGGTACTCCGGCCGTGTCCAGATAACCGGAAAAACAGTCTTCCGTGATATCCGGAACCGCCAGCTTTCCATCTACGCAGTCCGAGGCAACTCTGCGGATCGCGCGAATGATCTCATCCCGGCTGCCATAATTAATCGCGATCTGAAAATTCAGACCATTGTTATTCTTCGAGGTCTCAACCAGATCGGCCAGGCTTTTCTGCAAATCCTCCGCCAGCGCACGCGGATCGCCAAGCACCCGCACCTTCATGTCATTGTCGCGCGCGGTCTTGATGCAGGTCTTCGTATAGCGGCGGAACAGCTTCATCAGTGAGTCAACCTCCTCCGGCGACCGCTTCCAGTTCTCTGTGGAAAACAAATACACCGTCAGATATTTGATGCCCATTTTCCAGGCATCCTCGCAGATGACCTCGAGATTCTGCGCCCCCTTCATATGGCCGTAGCTGCGCGGCATCCCCTTGCTTTTTGCCCAGCGTCCATTTCCGTCCAGGATAATTGCAACATGCTGTGGAATTACCATAACCAATCTCTCCCTGATAAAAAATCATGCTATAAACATTCATACGTACCTCGCGGCAAGTGCAAGGTACTGTCCTGAATAGTTGCAAAATCATTCCTAATGAAATAGAAGCAAAGGTGGGCGAGCGCCTCTACTCCCCCACCTCTTCATTTCCTTACATAGATTTGCGTTCCCGAATGATCCCGAATGTCATTTCCTGATGTTTCCCGACTATAAATACTATCCTGAAACAGGGAAACCGGGAAGGAAAACACCTATTTACGGACATCACACCGTCAGGATTTCCTTTGACTTCTCATCTACCGCCTTGTCAATATCCTTGATGTACTTGTCTGTCAGCTTCTGGATCTCATCGCACAGGTTCTTAGACTCATCCTCGGAAATCTCGCCTTTGCCGAGCTTCTTGAACGCATCATTGGCATCCCGGCGAATGTTGCGGACAGCGACCTTCGCCGCCTCACCCTTCTTCTTAATATCCTTTACCAGGTCTTTTCTTCGCTCCTCTGTCAGCTCCGGAAAAACCAGCCGGATGATACGGCCGTCGTTCGACGGATGAATACCGATATCTGACTTCATAATCTCTTTTTCAATGGCCTTCACCATAGAAGCCTCCCAGGGCTGAATCTGAAGGATACGCGGCTCCGGAACCGTGATATTGCCAATCTGCTGCAGCGGAGTCGGCGTACCATAATAATCCACACGAATCTTATTCAATACATTCGGATTCGCGCGCCCCGCGCGGACGGTCCCGAACTCCTCAATCAGATTGCTGTATGTTTTCGTCATTTTGTCGTCATAAACCTTAATTCTCTCGTCCATAATCTCTCTCCTTATATGTTGTCCGTCTTTATTCAGACATATTATGAATCTCTATCGCACAATGCAGCATCCCCGACGCAGCCCAACAGAATCCACCGACACCTTACACCGTCACCCGCGTGCCATCCAGCGTACCATTCACGGTCCGGACAATGCTCTCCTCCTCGTTCAGGCCAAAGACCAGCATCGGCATTTTATTTTCCATGCACAGGATGGATGCGGTCATATCGACCACGCCAAGCTTCCGGTCAATCACCTCGCTGATGGAAATCTCGCTGTATTTCTTTGCATTCGGATTGTCCTTCGGGTCACTGTCATACACGCCATCCACCGACTTTGCCAGCAGAATCACCTCTGCCTCAATCTCAATGGCGCGAAGCACCGTTGCAGTATCCGTTGAAAAGTACGGATGCCCGGTTCCGCCGGCAAAAAACACCACCGTCTGATCTGCAAAGCATTCGTTCACACGATCCTTGCTGAATAGTTCCGTAAAGGAACCGCACGGAAACGGGGTCATAACCGCTGTCTTCAGACCGACTGACCGGAAAATCTCCGACACGTAAATACAGTTCATCACCGTCGCAAGCATTCCAATCTGATCTGCTTTCGTGCGGTCAATGTGCTCGCTGGAGCGTCCTCTCCAGAAATTCCCGCCGCCGATTACAATGCCAATCTCCATCCCCTGCTCCGCCAGGGTTTTCACCTGCAGTGCTACCTTCGTGACCGTCGGCTCGTCAAACCCGGTCTTCTTCGCACCTGCAAGCGCTTCTCCGCTTAGTTTTAAAAGAACCCTTTTCATTTTCCCAGACTCCATCTCATATTTATTCCCGCGAAGCAACGAGCCAAGTAGCCGTGCTTGCACGGATATTTGGCGACTGCCGCGAGGGTCAAATACCCCGATGCTTGCATCGCTACAAATTTGATGCCCCGTATGCTTGCATCGGGGTCTTTGACTGCGACCGGCTTCTGCCGTGTCTTCGCTCCCTCCGAGGAGTCTCCTCCGACCTTCTGCTTACAGCGAAACCACTTTGAATGCCAGCCTTTTGCTCACTGAAAAGAATTATACCATAAGCAATCCTAAAATCCCACTACAATTTTTGATTTTTATCATAATCCCGGCAAAATAATTGCTATCGTTCCTAACTACGCAAAGCAATTATGCACTCTTTTTCGTTCTGCGCCCAGTCCAGAAATCCGACAGCTTTTTGATCCCAATACTCAGATAGCGGAAGGTCGGCTCGGTAACGATGGCAAAAAGCACAAGCAGCATCAGACAGCTTTTCGATATGCTGGTAATCGCAAAAATATTTCGCATAAAAATCATGCAGTAAATCAGGCCTGCCGCCATCGCAAACCAGAGCAGCCAGTGAAATTTCGTCATCGGAGAGGCAATCTGGTAGAGAACCATCAATCCGACAATCGCCAATACAATCGTACATGCAGTGGAAAGATCTGTCTCATTTACACCAAACTGTACACAGAACAGATACAGCCCGCTGATGACAATAAAGTCTGTCAGGCCGCCCGGCAGCGCCTTAAAAAGCACATTGCTCAGAAAATGACCCTGAATCCGATCTGTATTGCGCTCCAGTGTCATAATAAATGCCGGAATACCGATCGTGAACATACTAATCAGCGAAATCTGTGACGGCTCCAGCGGATAATTTACCGTAAAGATAATCGAGAGCACGGACATAAATAAGGAAAAAATGTTCTTGACCAGAAAAAGGCTCGCCGTGCGTTCAATATTATTCACCACACGCCGCCCTTCTGCCACTACTGACGGCATCTTCGAGAAATCAGACTCCAGCAGCACCAGCTGCGACACCTGAGCGGCGGCATCACTGCCGGAGGCCATCGCAATGCTGCAGTCCGCGTCCTTCAGGGCAAGGACATCATTCACGCCGTCGCCCGTCATCGCCACCGTATGTCCCGCTTCCTTCAATGCGCTGATCAGCTGGCGCTTCTGCTCCGGCGTCACGCGGCCAAATACCGTGTAGCGCGTAGCGGCTGCGCGCAGCTCCTCCTCCTCATAAAGTGTGGATGCATCCACATACTGTTCCG
Source organism: Lachnospiraceae bacterium (assembly GCA_021199475.1). Classification (GTDB taxonomy): domain Bacteria; phylum Bacillota; class Clostridia; order Lachnospirales; family Lachnospiraceae; genus Choladousia. The sequence continues at coordinate 4,040 of JAJQHZ010000120.1, read as the reverse complement.
CGTTCTGGATGCCTGCCTCTTTTGCCACCTCCGAAACCGTCACCGGGTTATCTCCGGAAATCACCTTAATCTTCACGCCCTGCTCCGCAAAATAGGAAAACGTCTCTTTCGCATTTTCACGAATCGGGTTCGCCAGCAGAACCATGGCAAGCGGCTCCACAGGCATATCCAGAGGACCGCCCGAAAGTGCTTCCAGACAGCGCGCGAACACAAGCACCCGGTAGCCCTGATGGCTGTACCGCTCCACAGAAGAAGCATAACTCTGATATTCCCCGCGCAGAACAATCTCCGGTGCGCCAAGCACATAGCCGACGCCTTCAAAAACCGCGCCGCTGTATTTATACTGAGAAGAGAAGGAAAATACCTGCTCCGGTCTCTGACCGGTACGCTTGCGGAAGCGGTCCTTAATGGCCTTCATGGTAATATTATCCACCGCCATCGCCGCCGCAAAATCTCCCAGGGCAAGCTCGATTTCCGCATACTCCTCGGGCGTAAACACCGGGTCATCCGCCATATCATCTGCATGCGCCGCGGCAGCTGCAGATGCCGTCTTATCTTCTTTTGATTCTGCTTTCGCCTTGTCACCTTCCAGCGGCGATTTTCCGCTTTTGTCCATTTCCGCGCCGCCTGCGGCCCCGGATGATTCAGAAGCTTCCGCCAGGCGCAGCGGCAGCAGTTTCTTCACCGTCATTGTGTTATCGGTGATGGTTCCGGTTTTATCGACGCAGAGCACATCCACCCGCGCCAGCGTCTCAATGCACTTCATATCATGCACGAGCACCTTTTTCAGAGCCAGACGCGCGACACTTGCCGCCAGCGCGACATTCGCAAGCAGGTACAGCCCCTCCGGAATCATACCGATAATAGCGGCCACCGTCGCGGTCACACTGTCTTTTGTGCTGGATTCGTTAATAAAATGCTGCTGGCTGAACAAAATGATACCGATGGGAATAATCAGAAATCCGACAACCTTAACCAGCTTGTTCAGGGAGCGAATCATCTCGGAAGATTCCGCGTCATTCATGACCTTCGCCTGCTGTGCAAGCTGTGAGGCATAGGAATCCTTTCCGACCTTATCCAGCTTTGCGCGGCACTCGCCGGATACAATGTAACTTCCGGAGAGCAGTGTATCACCTTTCTTTTTCGATATCTGGTCTGACTCGCCGGTGATCAGCGACTCATTGACCAGGACTTCCCCGTCCTCGATCACCGCATCTGCCGGAATCTGATTCCCTGCGGAAAACACAACGATATCATCCAGAACCAGTTCCTCCGCCGGAATGACCGCTGACTTTCCATCCCGAATCACCTTGCACTTTGGCGCATTCAGAATATTCAGGTCGTCCAGAACCTTCTTCGCATGAAGCTCCTGAATGATTCCAATCATGGTATTCGCCACAATAATCGGCAAAAACGTCATGTCGCGGAAGGAACCGACCAGAACCAGCAAAATCGCAATCAGGAAAAAAATAAGATTAAAATACGTAAGAATATTGCTGTAAACGATTTCTTTCGCTGACTTGGACGGGGACTCCGGTGCCGCGTTCACAAGGCCGCGGAAAACGCGGTCATCCACCTGTGCCTGGGTCAGGCCATTCTGCGCAGACGGTGAAAAGCGCTCCATCGGAATAATATCATCCGGAATTCGCAGCTCCTCCGGAACTACCTGAGTATTCACCAGCTTGCTCCGGAAGGATTTGATATTGTTCCACAGGCTGACACCGGACTTATCTTCTTTTTCTACTATATCAGTCACTTCCGTACTTTCTGCTTTTTCCACAGGCTCGGAAGCTTCTTTCATTTCCAGTCTTTCCAAGGTTTTGTCCTCTTTATATATCCATTTTTGTTTTTAGGAGTGGTTTCATTCTATCATACCTCTTTCTAATTGATAACCCTGCAATTCCTAAAAAATTCTAAACTTTTCATAAAAGAATCGCATAAAAAAAGAGATATACCCCGTCACGGATATACCTCCTGTAAACTCACGCATCTTCAGACGCCCCGAATAAATTTCTCCTCGAATACGTCCTGCGCGCAGGGACGGCCATAAAAATACCCCTGGCTGAAATCCGGTGGAAGCAGGGCGATCTTGTCCCTTTCTTCCTCCGTCTCAACCCCTTCTACGCAAACCTTGAGTTCAAGATTGCGCACCATGCCGCTCAGAAGGGAGAGAAGATTGTACTCATATTCGTTCGCGATCGCCCGCACCGTAAATGAGCGGTCGATCTTAATAATATCCGGGCGAAGATCATTCAGATAATGGAAATTCGAATAGCCGGTACCAAAATCATCAAGGGCAAGCTTTACCCCCTTCTCTTTCAGCTGTCTCCATAGACGCGTAAAGTATACATCTGACTCGATCAGACCACTCTCCGTCAGCTCAATCACCAGATCCTTCGGCCTCACGTCACACTCCTTCAATGCCCCCATAATATCATCCACAACATCACTCTTCATCACCTGAACATAGGAAACATTGACATTCACACGAAAATCCGGATTCGTCTCCTGCATACGCTTCGCAAAACGGAGCGCTTCATACAGAATCCATCGACCGGCCGGAATAATCAGACCTGTCTCCTCGAGAATCGGGATGAACTCACCCGGCATGACCATGCCTTCTGAAGTATGGTAGCGCATCAGTTCTTCTGCGCCGCATAAAGAGCCATTGCTGTTGTGGAAAATCGGCTGATAATAAACCTCGAACCCCTGAAATTCATCCGCAACCGACTGCCGCAGCGCCTGTGTCAAAAGCTTTCGCTTCATAAACGCATCATAATCCTTCTGGTCAAACAGGTACTCACGATTCCTGCCAAGCTGTTTGGCCTGGGTCAGTGAAAACTCAGAAAGCTTCATAATCTGAGAATATGAGAATTTCTGAATATCCCGGCACATCAGAATACCGCCGGATACCGTGACAAATGCCTCATAGTGATTCTCTTCCACAAACTGATCCAATGCACGCCGGATGTTCCGGTATAGCTCGGAGGCTTCCCGAGCCATTCCGCCATTGAAGTCTATGATCATAAACTCATCCGCCACAATCCGGTAAAGGCGCTGTCCGTCATGAACACACTGTCCAATAATATCAGCCATTCTGCGCAGCACCATATCGCCATACTCAATGCCCAGCTTCGTATTAATCGATTTAAAATTGTCCAGCCCCAGACGAAGAAAATAGCCATCCGGAATCTTCTCCGTATAGTTCTGAAGAAACAGCTGAAGGCTTGACTCTCCAAGCAGTCCGGAGACATTATCTGCTTTCTGCTTTCTGCCAATCTCATTGATGCAGCCAACCATATACACTGCCCTGCCAGCCACACGGATTACACGGCCCCGGCAGTTGATCCAAACCGGCTGATCTTCGGTATTCAACCAGCGGTAAATGAGATTATGCGAATCCCTCTCCTCTGATGAAAGAATATCATTCAGGTCCTCGATCAGCGGTTCCCGGTCTTTTTCGTAAACCACCTGAGTAAGATTGTCCATCACTCCACGAAAATAATATCCCGGAAGGCGGAACCGCTCCAGTGCATGAGGAGAAATGTAATAGGTATCCTTTTCAAAATCAAGGACAAAAAGATAATCATCCGTACACGGATTATAAAGATCAATCATCTGACGAATTTCATCTACCGTCAGTAAATCCTGTTTCTGCTCCGCTTCTTCTACGATATCGAGTTCCATACAGATTTCTCCTATGCCATATATTGCTTCTGCAAGCTATAAAAGCAATATTCTCCCTTTTCCTTTGCGCAGGGTGCTGACAGTAAAACTGCCGGAACTCCTGCTACATCCACGCGCAGAAAAGCAGGCGGATATATTTTTGTTCGCCTTCGTGCGGGACAACATTGCACTTTGTGTAAATATTTTACATTATAACACAGTCTTTCAGAGTTTACTAGTACATTTTCAACAATTTTTACAACAAACGTGCAGAATTTTGTGTCAAAAAAGCGAGGCTGTCGTTTCCGACAGCCCCGCCTTCCTAGTGCGCCTGGCGAGCGCACGTTCTAACGGGTGAAAGTCCCGAATCCGCC
>JAJQHZ010000152.1 GCA_021199475.1 Lachnospiraceae bacterium | reverse complement strand
TTCCGATACTTTTTACAGCATCACCAATCGTTGCCTCTGTAAGCGAGGTGCAGCCGTCGAAAGCATAGCTTCCGATGCTGGTTACGCTATCTGGGATTGTGATCTCCTCTAATGAGATGCAGCCGCTGAAAGCATAAGTTCCGATACTTTTTACAGCATCACCAATCGTTGCCTCTGTAAGCGAGGTGCAGCCATTGAAAGCATTGCTTCCGATACTGGTTACGCTGTTTGGGATTGTAATCTCTTTTAACGATGTGCATCCACTGAACGCGCTATTTCCGATACTGGTTACGCTATCTGGGAGTTCTACGTCCGTAAGAGATGTGCAGCTAGAAAATGTGCCATTCCCAATACTGGTTACGCCAGACGGGATTACGATCTCTGTCAGAGCGCTGCAGCCAGAAAAAGCATAGGCTCCGATGCTGGTCATACCGTCCGGAAGTATAATCTCTTCTAACAATCTACAGCCCGAAAATGCTCGCTGCCCGATACTTTTCAAACTGTCAGGAAACTCAATCTCGGCAAGAGATATACAAGAGTTAAATGCATTTTCTCCGATGCTAGTCACACCTTCTGGAATCGTCATTTCCGTCAGCGAACTGCATTTATAAAAAGTATAGTCTCCGATGCTGGTCACACCTTCCGGAATCGTTATCTCCGCCAAAGAGCTGCAATCATAAAAAGCAGCTTTCCCGATGCTAGTCACACCTTCCGGGATTACAATTTCCGTCAGAGAACTGCACTCGTAAAAAGCATACATCCCGATTGCGGTCACACTGTCCGGGATCGTAATTTCTGTTATGGAGCTGCAATAGCCAAAAGCATAAGCCCCAATACTAGTCACGCCATCGGAAATTTCAACAGAAGTTATACTGGAACGGTAACTGTACCACGGAACATATATCCAGCTTGAATAATTCGTCATCGCCCCGTCGCCGTCGATTACCAGTGTACCATCGGAATACAGAGTCCATGTCAGGTTCGTTCCACAGGTGCCTGATGCGGTGATTTCGGCCTGCTCTTCTCCGAGCAGAGAGGCGCTGTATAATGTCATCCCAGCAAACGCTTCCTCGGTCAGCAGGATTTCTTCTTCGTTTGTTTCTGTTTCGATTTCTGTCCCGGTCTCAATTTTCGCTTCTGTTTCCGTTTCAGTTTCAGTCTTAATTTCCGTCTCGATTTCGGTTTCAGTTTCTGTCTCTAACGCAGTTTCTGTCTCGGTCTCTATTTCCGTCTCCGTTTCGCTCTCTGCCGCAACCTCGGTTTCCGTCTCGACAGTCTCCATCCCTATTTCCGTATCTGTTTCTATCTCTATTTCCGTTTCAGTTTCTATTAATGTCTCGCTTTCCGTTTCCGTCTCAGTTTCTGTCTCGCTCTCAGTCTCTGCCGCGTCCCAGTGCAGGGATACTGCGCCGCAGATCTCTTCTTCCTCTTCGCTGATTGCGGTGTTTTTCGCAGTGTATTCTACGACCAGGTCGGTCTCTTCCCAATTTTCCTCCAGATATAGCACTAGCTTCGTGTCGATGCTGCTTCCTTCGGGCATCACAAAGGACAGGAAATAGCTTGCTTTCGCGTCTGCGCTGGTTTCGTCGGTCTCGGTCAGACGCGCTTCCAATACGGCCGCGCTTCCATCCGCGAGCGTTGCCGGTATCTTCAGTCCGCTGTTCGGATCATAATCTTCGATCTGAATGTCTGTATATTTTTCGGTCAATACGGATTCCCAGAGATCCTGATCGGTTGGAAGGGTCTCGGAATAGTCCCAGAAATACAGGCGGATTTCTGCGTCCGTATTCGCGGTGCCTTTTACTTTCAGGATGCGATTGTCCTCATCGGTTTCGGTTTTTACTTCCAGGACGGCCGCGTCGGTTTCTTCCTCTGTCTCGGTTTCCTTTTTGGAATCTTTTGAAGACTCGGAGGCTTCTTCGTCCTGTGTTTCAGACGCTTCTGCGTCTTCGGCCTGCTGCTCCTGTGTTCCTGCGGCCGATGTCCCGTTGGTCTGCGCACCATCGGTCTGCGCTTCCGACGATGCCCCGTCGGTCTGTGCTTCGACTGATGTCATGCCGGATTGTGTCCCATCGGTCTGCGTTTCGGCCGATGTCTCGCCGGACTGTGTCCCGCCAGCCTGTGCTTCGGCCGATGTCTCGCCGGATTGCGCCCCGTCGGTCTGGGTACCCGCAGATGTCCCGGCAGACTGCGCCCCGTCGGTCTGGGTTTCTGCGGACTGCGTTTCGGAAGTCTGTGTCTGGGCTGCCTCTGTAGCGGCAGCTTCGGTCGCGGGCGCGGTTGTCTCTGCCGCTGCGGTTTCTGTCTGGGCTGCTTTCGTTTCCGCTTGTGCGGTTTCAGGGGCCTCCGTTGCTGCGGTTTCGGGCGCAGATGCTTCGGTTTCCTTCGCCTGCGTCTGAGCAGACGCCCCCTGTTCGTCTGAGGCCTCCTCCGCCGATGACTCGTTTTCTGTTGTTACTTCTTCTATCCCTTCCGCCAGTGACTCATACGAGTTGACTGGAATACTGGAAAGCACACAGGCAGCAGCCAGAAATGCAGCTACCATTTTCTTTATTTTTCGTCTCATTTATTATACACGGGATGGCATGACGCTGTTCCGGCGCCATCCCGCTCCTCCTTCCTTATAAGACTTTCAGCCGGTAACCCCTGACCATTAGCAGACCTTATCGTAAGTACTTATGCATAATGCGCAGAATGCACATGAAATTACGATACGGGCTGCCAGGCCCGGTCAGCCGCTGCCTGATTTATCTTCGCTTTTATCGTCTTTCTTTTTCAAAAATAATACTAAAACAACGATGAGTGCAAGGATTGGTACTGCAATGCGAATCACACGCTCCGCGACGATCAGCCATTCGGAGGAACCGACCTCCTGCGTGCCGCCGCTTACCACATACGCTGCATCACCGTCCGAACTGCTCAAATCATCCGCGTCCGCCGCGTCTTCTTCTCCGTCCGTGCCCTCGTGCTCTCCGCTCTCATCCTCGTCATCTGTTACGCGCTCGCAATACACGACATAGCGGTATCGTCCATGACTCATGTACGGGTGGCAGGTCAAAAGTGTGACCAGATCCTTCCCCGGCACGATCAGAATGGAGTCCACATCATCCGGTTCAATGATCTCAATCTGCACTACCTTATAGTGCAGCGTTTCCCACGGATTGATGATGTATATGAACGAGCCGATCTCCAGCTTCTCAATTTCCCGGAAATACGGCATTCCGCTGTAGCCCCGATGACCGGCGATTACACAATTTGTACTCTCACCGCCAATCGGCATACTCGTCTCGGAGAGCACCGTCGCACCTTTCGCCATATTTTCGGTGGATGCACCGATATACAGGGGAAGCACCACTCCCATGGCCGGAAGGATGATGCAGCCGATCGCGTCGTCATCAGAAGCGGTTTCTGTGCCGGATTCACTGTCGGTATCCGTCTCTTCACCGCTGCCTGAGATGCTCTGCAGCGCAGACAGATCGACCGGCGTCTGTTCATAGCTCCACGCATCGGTCAGCTGCTGTCCGTTCTCAATGAGATTCTGATTGTACGCTGCCATCTCTTCGTATAGCACCGTTAGCGGATCCGCTTCGGTATTCGTATCCCCGCCTGAGTTATCCGCGGTCTCAGCCTCGATATTTGTATCTCCGCTGGAATTATCCGTTTTGGACTGATCTTCCGTGTCGGTCCCGGTATTTGCTTTCTCGTTGCCAGCGGTACTTCCTGCCGTACCGGAATCCGCCTCCAGCAGACCCTCTACGTCAACAGTCGTTCCGTATGTTTCCTCAAATTCGCGGATCATTGCCTGCGTCCGCAGCTTCAGCTGCCATTCCCGAATGTTTGGAAACAGATAAAATCCAATCCCGAACAGAATAATGAGAATTCCGACCACACGCCGCCGAAGTTCGCCCTTCTTTTTCTTTCCTGACATACGCGGCCCCCTCTCAATGTCGGCCCGATCTGCGGCGGCTATTCAAAAACATTACCAAAAACGCCGCCGCAATCAGACCTATAGCGAGGAAAAGTGCCCGTTTATATTGGTACATCCACTGACTCTCTTCGGTCTTTGTCTGCACCAGCTGTGTGTCTTCATACTCTTCTTTGTATTCCGTGCGCACGCCCCTCACCAGGAGCCGATGCGAATTGATCCCATAGGGCGTGCACGTGATGAGCGTACAGTAGTCCTGCCCTTCCTCGATGGCCAGATCCGAGACCTCGCTCGGCTCGACCACCTTGATCTGGTCCACCTCATACGCGAGGTGCTCCCCAAACACGTTCAGGACGAAGATGTCGCCCTCCTCCAGCTGTGTCAGATCCGTAAACAGCTTCGTCCGGCTTAAGCCGGTATGGCCGGTCAGTACCGTGTGCGTCCCCTCGCCTCCGATCGGCAGGGAACTGCCCTCCAGGTGCCCGACCCCTTTTTCCAGCACCTCCGCGGACGTCCCGTGATAAATCGGGAGCTCTACGCTGATGCAGGGGATGTTGATATAGCCCATCACTTCGGTGTCATTCAGCCGGAGGAGCGACTCGTAGTCCTCCTCCGACACGCCGCTCAGCTCTTCCGTGAAAGGGTCATGCAGCTGCACATGTCCGCTCGCGAGCGTCTGATTGTATTCCTGCGCCGCCGCCAGCATCTCCTCTAATTCCGCCCCGGCAAGCGCGTCCACCTGCTGCTCGTAGGTCTCAACAAGACTCTCCTGCCGATGCTCAAAGACATAGTTGGCTATAAAAGGGTAGGCCATGATTCCGATTCCGCCGCTGATGATCAGCATCGCCACAAACGCTTTGACGATACCGGCTCTTTTCCCTGACCTCGCGCCGCTTTCGAACGCACTCTTTTGGTCAGGGGATGTCTTCCGGCCATCCGGCCCCATGCTCTGGTCGTTCTCTGTACTCATCTGTTCCCTGCCGCTCCGGATTGTCTGTTATTACTGCTGTGCAGTTTTCTTCTTTCCTCTGGTCAGATAAACCGCTCCAAGGATCACCACCAGCGCACCGCCGATCGTGAACAGGATTGTGCCCAGACCGCCCGTCTGCGGGAGGGTGAAGGATTTGGTATTGACAACCGAAAGATCCGCGAGCGCGTTCGTCGATGCCGTGTTGTTCGTATCCTTGCTCATACTGGTCTCGTTTCCATCTACCGTCGCGGACGCGCTCTTAACCGGTGTTACTGTAACTCCTGAATTAGCGTTTGTGATACCAGTCTGTGTTGCCTGGGAAGCGGTGATGGTCTCGTCCGTCTTGTTAATCACAATCGTGATCGGGCTCTTCAGCAGAGAATATCCGTCAACCGTTTCCGTCTCTGTCAGCACGTAGGTATCCGCCTCAAGGCCGTAAATCTTCAGCTTTCCGCTCGAATCCGGTGAGAATGACGTTGCTCCGCTCTCTGCTGCTGCCGTCCCGGTTACGTAATAAACGCCATCTGCTGTTTTGTTTGCAACCACATAATAATTATCAGAAGAATTCTGAAGGACAAACTTCACGGTAGTCAGATCTCCAGTCCCGGCGTTTGCCAGCGTCTTGGTCAGATCCAGACCATAGCTGTACACCTTCGCTTTATCTTCAAGCGTATTCGTGTAGGTCGTATTTGTCCTGCCGTATGTAAGCTTGACTTCGTTCGGATTGCCGCTGTCGCCAAGAACAACATCCGCGTCGCTTCCAACCTTCGCCGTGTAGGTAACTACCAGATAGTAATCCGAATAGGTCGGATTGATTTTTGCAAGCCCGGTGGTGGTCAGCGCAATCGTCATCGTATCATTGCTGTTCGTTGTCGTAGAAAATCCCACCGTATAATCCGTGTCTTTTACCAGGGTAGCAGATGCAGTACCGCTAAAATCAGAAGTCTTATACAGCTTCACCGCAACGTCATTCGAAGTGCTTCCCGTGTACGTACCGGTATAAGAAAATCCCTTCGTCAGGACATCCACGTAGGTAAACTCTGTCAGATAGGTTGCCTCTGATGTGATGGTCGGCAGCTTTGACGCGATCTGATAGGAAACAATGTCCCCTTCTGACGCCGTCGCCGTGTCCTCATATGTTGCGGACGGCTCATCCGATTTTACCTTTTTGTCAATCGTCGGGTTGTTTGTCTGGTTCTTCGGGTATACATAAATATCATAGATCCAGTTTTCTCCCGCAGCGTCCGTCATCGGGATGGATACAAAAAACGGATCTGTTGTCGAATTTACTTCTTCCGGTACCTTTGTCTCAACGATCAGGTAAAGCCCTTGCGCAAGGGAACCTACGCTTGTTTTCCCATCGTTTCCGGTCTCTGACATCGCCGTACCGCCATTGTTTTTCACATAGCTCTCCAGCGTATTTTTGATAGAAGTATTGTTGCTGGAAAGAGCAGCAGCAAGCGCGGTATTGATATCATCCGCCTCATAGTAGTTCGTGCCATTAACGGTTGTTGTTGCTGTAAGTCCTAATGCATTTGCAATTGCACTCGAAAGGCTGTACAGTACTTCTACCGTAGCTGTTGTCCCCGTCGTGGTCTCCCAAGTATAGATATCTCCCACTTTTACATAGGTATACACAACCCCCTGTAATGCATACTTGCTCATAGTGCTCTGAACACTCGTCAGCTCTGAGCCGGTCGTGGCAGCCAGAGAACTTTTCGAAACGCCAGCTTCCTCTGCCGCTGTCCAGTCATATTTATAGAGCGTGATGGAACCGGTCTTCCCTGCCTCAATCGTGTCCGTGGTCGCTGCCATCGCCCCGATGGCGCTCCCGAGTGTCGCCGCGATCAGCAGCAGCGCTGTCATAATCGCGAAGAATCTGTTTTTTGCGTGTCTTCCTTTCATTTTCATACCTCATCCTTTCTCATTTTTATATCCACACGCTCAGAACCGTCAGACGGTCTCAATCACGAGACCGAAATCCGTCCGGAGCGACTGTGTTCCCACACCATACGCGCATTCTGAGCATTTGCGCGCAGCAAAATAAGGTACCGGAGCTCCCGTACCATACTCGTAGCATATGTATCACATTCATGCCAAATACCCGTGCAAGCTATGTCATAAGGTGTCGGCTGTGCCGACGGATTCCTTATGGCTCCGGCTTTCTGGCTCGCTGCTTCCCGGAAATAAATGAATTTTGCATCGATGGAATTACATTTGACGCGCACTTTGCGCATAGAAAAAAGAGCATCTTCAAAAATGGATGGCGATGAATTCGCCGTTCTTACGAAATCAAGACCTGATTTGTTATGGTATCGAAAAGAACCAAAAACTCTGTCAATACTGGAAATCGCCGGACCGTTTAAATTGCAGCCGGAAAATACCCCCCCCCCCGCGGAGCAAGTTTCACAAATGCTCTGCGGAAAACATCAAAAGAAAGCGCCGCACACGTGATCAGCGTATCTATCATTCTGCACAAAAACAATTCTCTCACGGCATACTTCCTCCACAGATTTACTAATTCTTGTAATCATACTCCAAAATAATTTATAATGCAATGACAAATTAAATATTTTCGTAACTTTCGTAAATCACGAAAGTTTCGTAGCATGAATAATTGCAATTACAATATATAAAATAAAGCTGCAACAAGATTTTTCGTCAAGTATAGTTTAGTAAATCATGATTAACTATTAAGATGGCAAACTGATATATATCAACCCTCTCCCTTATTGCCGTCATACACGAAAGCTGGGGACGTGGAATTTCCAAAATTCGTAATGGATTCCTCTCGGCCGGGTTGCCTGAACCACTGTTTGAAGAAAGCTGCGGCGGCGTTCGCGTGACCATGTACAGGCCGGAAATTCCGGGGACAAATATCGAAGCAACCCGGGCGGAAACCAAGAAGAAAACTAAGGAGAAAGTAAAGGAGAAAACCAAGGAGAAAACCAGTGATAAGATAATTGCGCTAATGGAAGGCAATCCATCAATCACTTATGAAGATTTAATGAAATCATTATCTATGTCCAAGGGCGGAATCGAATATGCTGTACGAGCATTGAAAAAATCCGGTCGGATTGAAAGAATAGGTTCGGATAAGGGGGGAACATGGAAAGTAATTCAATAATAAAAATCGGCAAGCTATGATGAAATTCAAATTTCTGAATATCGGAGACGGATTTACGAGTATGTTTACACGCAGTACAAGAAGGTATCTTAGGATTTCACCTTCATACTGTCAGCAAAGAAACCGTCTTTTCATGCTAATGCAGCGGTGCGGTGCTGCCGTTCTGTTGTATAGCGGATTTCCAGTTTCTCCAGGCAAACCAAACCGCGCCTGCCCCCATCACCGCGCGAATTCGTCATCACCGCGCAAACTTCCCCAGGAATTCCCGGATGCGCGCATGGTCAGCGTCGAATACCTCGTCCGGCTTTCCTTCGAGCGCCACGACGCCCTTATCCATAAAAATCACGCGGTCGGAGATCTCGCGGGCGAAGGACATCTCATGCGTGACGATGACCATCGTGATTTTCAGGTCAGCCAGCGATTTGATGACCTTCAGGACCTCGCCGGTCAGCTCCGGGTCGAGCGCGGAGGTCGGCTCGTCGAAGAACAGAATTTTCGGATTCAGGGCAAGGGCCCGCGCGATCGCGACCCGCTGGCACTGACCGCCGGAGAGCTGGCACGGATAGGCATCCGCTTTGTCGGAGAGCCCCATTTTCTTCAGAAGCTCCCGCGCCTCCTGATATACCTCATCTTTCGGACGCTTCTGGATCGTGATCGGTGCGTCTGTGATATTTTTCAAAACAGAGAAATGCGGAAACAGGTTGAAGTTCTGGAATACCAGTCCGAAATACGTGTGGATTTTTTTCATCTCGGCACCTTTCGGATAGATGCGTCTCCCATCCGGCTCAATCCACGCTGTTTTTTCGCCCATATAGAGAATCTCACCGCCGTCAATCTGCTCCAGCATCGTCGCGCAGCGCAGAAGTGTCGATTTGCCCGAGCCGGATGGACCGATGATGGAGAGAATCTCGCCCTCGCTCACCGAAAAAGAAATGTCATGGATGACCTCCAGGTCATCGAACTGTTTTTTGATATGGTTCATTTCCAAAAGCTTCATCTGATTCTCCTTTTCCGACCGACATGGTAATCTGCCCCTTATCGAAACCTGCTGCGATTGCGGTCGGCTTATTTCAAATCCATGTCCACAAGCCTGCAGCATAAATCAATTCCTTCTCTGCCTGTCGCCACAGTCTATATATTCTAAATACCTGCTCCCCGAATTCATAAAGCTACCACCCGCAATCCGATAATAAATCCGGATAAATTTTTCTCAGCTTGTATAATTTCGCTCTATTGATAATAATTCAGCCGCTTCTCGATCTGCTCCATCACGACCGCCACGAGCAGGTTGAAGACATAATAGAAAATGGCCGCCACGACAAATGGCATGAAGGATGTCTGCGACGCTGCAATCTGCTTTGCGATGGTAAACATTTCCGCGTAGGCCAGGGAAAAGCTCAGGGAGGTATCCTTCACCAGCGTAATGACCTCGTTTGTCACGGAAGGCAGGATCCGCTTGATGACCTGTGGAAAAATGATGCGGAAAAAGCACTGCGTTTTTCCATATCCCAGCACCTCGGCCGCCTCGTACTGCCCGACCGGCATGGACTCGATACCGGCCCGGTAGATCTCAGCAAAATATGCCGCATAGTTCAAAGAGAAGCCTATGATAATCGCCATAAAACGGTATCCGCCGCCGATTTTCATGCCAAACAGATAATAGGGGCCAAAATAAACGACCAGCAGCTGCAGCATGAGCGGCGTTCCGCGCATCACGGATATGTAGACCTTGGTGATGGTGCGCAGCAGCGCATTTTTTGACATTCTGCCAAACGAAATCAGGAGTCCCAGCGGCAGGGAAAAAATCAGGGTCAGGGCAAAAATGCCGATGGACCGGAGCATGCCGCTGCTCAGCTGGCTTAACATTACCGAAAATTTCATAAATCGTTTCCTCCGCGCACCGCCGCGCTTCTCACATATATAGTAAGGGCATCTCGTTTTCGCAAGACGCCCTTATCTTCATAATCCCATATTCCACGAATTGTCCTTCCGCTGAGGCTACCCATTCCCTGCTATGGGACTGCGTCAGAGTTTTTTCAGCAAATCCTTACTCCGTCACTGCCTCGGTTTCTGCCTCAGTCTCCGCTTCATCGATGATCCCGTCTCCCAGGCACACCATATCGCCCAGCTCGTATTTCTCAGCCAGTTCATCTACAGTGCCGTCCGCAACAAGCTCCAGCAGTGCCTCATTTACGGTATCGCGCAGCTCTTCGTCGTCGGTGCGGAATCCGATGCCGTACTGCTCGGAATTCAGCTCTTCGTCAAGAATGAGATAGCCTTCTTTTTCTTTGATCTGATACTGCGCCACGCCGATGTCCATCGCAACCGCGTCAATGCTGCCCGCCTGCAGCTCTACGAATGCAGTGTTGTAATCTGCAAACTCCTGCAGGGTGCCAAAGGTCGCTGCCAGATCCGCCTGGTCGCCGCCGTCGCTCAGCAGCTCAAGTGCTGCGGAAGCAGCCTGTACGCCGACGATTTTCCCGGCCAGATCATCCAGGCTGGTGATGCCGGACTCCTCGGAAACAACGATCACCTGACTGTTGTCTACATACGGATAGGACCACGCATAGTCGTCCTCGCGGCCATTGATGGTAAATCCGCTCCAGATACAATCAATCGCGCCGGACTCCAGCTCCATATCCTTCGCATCCCAGTCGATCGGGGTCTTTACCAGCTCCCAGCCAAGCAGGTCGCAGACGGCCTGTGCCAGCTCCAGGTCGAATCCGGTATATTCGCCGTCATCGTCCATATAGCCATACGGCGGATATTCCGCGTCAAATCCAACGGTAAAGGTGGTCATCTCTTCTGCCATGCTGACCGTTCCCATCGTCATGGAAAGAGCCATCGCAGCTGCCATAGTTGCTGCAATCAGTTTCTTTTTCATAATAAATCCTCCTCGTATTATGAATTGTGCTTCGGCTCCCGCAGGGAGCCTGTTTTCGTGTGACCTTTTCCATTAATTAATTACTGCATGGAAGTCTTTATGGTCTGTAATTCGCGCGTCAGGCGGTACAGGATACATAAGTCAGCCCGCAGCAGTTCCTCACTCCGCATACTCGCTCATTGAGCTTCTGTACCGCAGGATCCAGATGCCGAACAGAACCATCCAGCCAATCTGCCCCGCACCGGCGGTAATTCCGGTAATCTCCAGATTCACAATGCCGGAGAGTATGTTGATGATAGCAGTAAATGCAAATATAATATGGATCACTGCTACATAAGCGGAAGCCTTCCCATACGGTTCACCGGTCCGCGCACTCCTGCGAACAGTCTTGATTGTCGCCAGATAACAGAAATAATACATAAGAACCGCCATCGTTACGGCAATCGTTGCAATCAGTGTCACCACCGCAACTACGATCAGGCTCTGCGTTCCCGCGCTCCACGCCGCAATTACCAGAGTAACCGACACTACCAGCACAACCAGAAGTATCCCGCACGCTGCAATCATCGTAATAATCACAGAAATTTTCAAAAGCAAAAATCCCACGCCGGACATCTGCTCATCCGCAGTCCTTACCAGAACAATCAGAAGCCAGAGTCCCACGCAAAACAGAAGCTCCGGAACCCGGATCAGCAGGTTCAGGGCAAGCGCGCCTTTGTCCAGCCAGGCCATTGCAGCCTGGAACATACTGATATATCCACTGAGCTGCGATGGGAAATTAATCAGCGTAAGCAGCCGCGCGATCTGTGAAAAATTCAGCTGGCGAAGGAAAATCGCCGCAATATTGCTGACAAAATATACGGTATAGAAAAGTGCAATAATAATCAGCATCGGAGAAGCCAGCGCATCTAACGCGGTCTCTATGACCTTCCTGGCTGTCGTTATTTTTATAGCCTGCTGCCGGTCGCCCTGTGAAACCTGCGCGTACGGCGGCACACTTGTGCGCTGCGGCTGACCCGGTGCCGACGCCCGGTTCCCTGCTGCGCCTGTCTGTGCATTTGCCGGTCCGCCCGCCGGATTGGGCTGAGCTTTCACGGAACGGCTCTGCCGCATATCCTTTGCAGGCTCCCCCTGAGGAGCGTACACGCTCCCAGTCTCAGACGGCCGGTTCTGTGCCTGGCTGTTCGTTCCACGCACTGCCCGGCGGGATGCTGCAGTATCTCTTCCGGTGCGGTTCATGCCGGAGCCGGTTCCGGATCCGTCCTGGGAATCGCCAGCCATATGCCCGCCCTGTACATCTCTTCGGATCACGCCCTGTGCGCCGTTGTATCCGGACATCGCGTCCTGCCCATAAATCTGAGGGCCGCCCCGTGTTCGCCGCGTTCTTGCCGGCCGCTGTGCGAAGGAAGCACCTTCCGGCTGTTTCACAGAGGAAGCCGTATCCTCCGACCGCTGCGTCCCGAAAGCAGCGCCCTCTGGCTGTTGTGCAAAGGAAGCCGTATTCTCCGGCCTCTGTGCGGAGAAGGCAGGACCCTCCGACTCCTGTGCAAAGGAAGCTGTATTCTCCGGCCTCTGTGCGGAGAAGGCAGGACCCTCCAACTCCTGTGCAAAGGAAGCTGTATCCTCCGGCCGCTGCGCGGAGAAAGCAGCGCCCTCTGGCTGTTGTGCAAAAGAAGCTGTATCCTCTGGCCTCTGTGCGGAAAAGGCAGGACCCTCCGACTCCTGTGCAGCGAAAATCATATCCTCCGGCTGCTTCACGGAGGGAGCCATCTCCTCCAACTGCTGTACAGCGGAAGCTGCATCCTCTGCAGCAGATTCGGTTTCATCACTCAAAACAGAAGCCTCCGGCTGATCAGCCGTACGTACTTCTTTCTCTGCCGCAGCCTCATTGGAAGCGGCCACTTCCGGCATCGACGTCACCACCTTCGCAGACGCCTCTGCTATTTTTGCAGATGCTGCGGCCGCCCTTGCGGACTCCGCCGCCGCTTTCGCAGACGCCTCTGCTATCTTTGCGGATACTGCGGCGTCCCGAATCGGACCGTCCACATTCTGATTCGATCCTGCGGATTCCCGCGCAGCCGCTTTTTCCGTTTTCTGTTCAAAAGCAGTCACCGTCAGATCCGGCTCAGACTCCATCACCGGCGCAGTGTCTTCGTCCTGCTCTGCTATCACATCCGCTTCCGTAAGCGGATTCCCGCATATGCTGCAAACAGTACATTCATCATCGCCTATATTGCCACATACGTTACAGCGTTTCATTCCTGATCTGTTCCTCCTGTTCTGGCTGTCTTCAGAGCCAGTCTCTGTCACCTCAGCCATCTTTCTCCCGCCCTCTGAAGGGCTCTTTGTAATATGTCATCGCGCGCCACGGCGGTGACGCGGCCGTTCCATCCTTCAGAGCACACAATACTTATGCCATTATAACCCATTCTAAGTGACAGAGCAAGAAAAACTTGGTATTTTC
>JAJQHZ010000010.1:9045-13674 GCA_021199475.1 Lachnospiraceae bacterium | reverse complement strand
GCAACAAAAAACCTTGAGTTTAAGCGAAAAAACGCTTGACAATATGAGGAGGAGGCATTCCTGATTTTTGGTTCCCACTCCGGTCGGCATATGCATATAGCCAAAATCATTTTCCATCATGGCATGGTACAGCAGTTCCGCCAATTCATTTTCTTCCGCCTACTTAAGCAGTTCTTCCGGTGTGTATTTCATTTCCTCAGTCACCTTTATTATGTTATTAATTAATTATCTTGCATAAACTATTAATAAATTATTTTACACAAACTACTTGACAGATAGTATTTGAGATGTTATATTACCGTTATGAGGTTTGATGGTTGTTTCAAACGATTCTATTTTTTCTAATCATCTTATTTTTTCTATTTTCAACATGTCTCCATCAAAGCTTCCTTACGAAAGATAATTCACACTTATAAGAACATGCATGCACAATACAAACAATCCGGTGTCCAGGACATCTATAAGTCAGCGCTGGTTCAGCGAATGCCTAAAATGGGCAGCCATACCTGAGTGTGGCATAACGATTCACAACCAGGAAACCTTTGGAACTTTCAGAAACGAATAGCTATTTTACCGAAAATGAGGTACAATGGAGGTACAGGGAATGACAGGAAAAATAAGACCAACACAGAGTGAAGTGGAAGAGCTCCCTTCACATCTGGATGCAGGTTCAATTGTGGAACCTGCAGAATCTGTAAAATCTGTAGATCATGATTATGATTTATCAGATCAAGAGGATGACAGCCCCGCCAGCCAGACGGAAGACGGGATCATGAAGGTCATGATGGGATTCTTCACAGAAGAGATGCTGCCGCATTTTGGCATTTCTCAGAAGGTATCGGCGTACACCCTCACAGAAGAAGTGCAGCTCGTTCTCAGAAAGGGCTATCAGGATTTTAATTTTTTGATGGAGGATAAGAGCATTATCCATTTTGAATTTCAGTCCAAAAATGGCGGGACCGAGGATCTCCGCCGGTTCCGGAGTTACGAAGGAAATCTCAGCTATCAGCTGAAGGCGCCCGTGACTACATATGTATTGTTCTCCGGCAAAATCAAACGTCCTATGACGGAGCTCATCGAGGGAGTCAATACGTATAAAATAATTCCCATTATCATGAGCAAACGCAATGCGGATGAGCTTTTGGCGAGGGTAAGGAATAAGATAGACAAAGGCGAATCTCTCACCCGTGACGATCTTGTTATGCTGCCGCTGCTTCCGGTATTTGGCGGCGAAAGCTCGCAGATTGAGCGGATTCAGGGTGCCTTCGAGATCACCGCCAGAGCAGATCAGGTGCCACGGGAGGATGTTGAGAAAATTGAAGCAGCCATCTATGCAATGGCGACAAAGTTTCTAGACCGCAGTGAACTCAAACTCATTAAGGGAGGGATTAAAATGACTTATCTTGGTAAATTACTCGTAGAAGATGGGCGTGCAGAAGAGCGCAAGAACACTGAACGGGAGCGGCTCCGCGCCGAGAAGGCCGAAGCTGAGTTGCTGGAATTGAAGAAGCAGTTCGGCATTCATCATTCTTCAGAAGGCAAACCCGGTGTTGCTGCTATTCAGGAGGCTTGAAGATGACTTATCTTGGCAAATTACTCGTAGAAGATGGGTGTGCGGAAGAGCGCAAGAACACTGAGCGCGAACGGCTCCGCGCCGAGAAGGCCGAAGCCAATACAAGAAAAGCGGAAGCTAATACACGAAAAGTCGAAGCTGAGTTATTCGAATTAAAAAAACGGTTTGGGCTTGCATAATAGGGTAGAGGGAGGCTAATGCCTCGCCCCTCCCGTTGCACCGGACGTACGGTTCGCGTATCCGGCGCTACATTAATTGCAAAACAATATCAGATTTTATTGAGATAGTACGCAAGCGGGTCTATGAGGCCGGGATATACGGTCTCCTTCCCCTTGCGTTTCAATTTTGTCCCGAGTACTTTAGGGCTAAGAATGTAGTTAATTACATCCCCATTACATTGTGCATAGAGACCTTTTCTTGAATTGGCTACCTTGAAAATTTCCTCATCACTAAACGAGAACTTAAATACTTTACAGTACCATTTCAATCCATTCATTATCGTTTTTGGTTTCTTCCACTGTTTGACGATAATCACCCGAATCCGATGCCTGACCCATGCTCCAATTTCCTGCATGAATCCCTTCATACTCCCAATTCCGTAGTAATTTATCCATCCCCGCAGTATTTGATTGACCTTTGTCACCGTTACCGACAATGGGATTGCCGCTGCTTTGCGCCTGCATGTGACTTCTCTGATTTTATCTCGGAGCCTCATTTTCCTGCTCGTCAACGGTTTACATTTCCATGTCCCTTTATCGTTCCAGAAACCAAATCCCAGATACTCACTCTTTCCCGGTCGTACCACTTTTGTCTTTGTCACATTGACTTTCAAGAATAATTTTCTCTCCAACCAACTGCTGACTGAGTGCATCACTCTGTCGGCGGATTTTTCACTTCTCACATAAACTGCTACGTCATCCGCATATCTGACGTGACACAATCCTCGTCTTTTCAGCTCTTTATCCAATTTGTCCAGATAAATATTAGAAAGCACACATGACAGCGGTCCTCCTTGCGGTACTCCCTGTTCTGTTGGACTTACTAATCCGCCCTCCATCACGCCCGCTTTCAGAAATGATCGTATCAGATGCAGCACTACCGAGTCATTAACCCGTTCTCTCAATATTGAAATCAGTTTGTCATGATTCACTGTGTCGAAATATTTCTCAATATCAAAATCTATGACCCACGTGTGGCCTTCATTTAGATATCTCAGTGCTTCCCGGATTGCCTGGTGGCAGTCCCGGTTCGGCCTGTATCCATAACTATGGTCACTAAAGTATGGTTCATATTCCTCCATCAGGACTCTGGACACTGCTTCCTGCACCACCCTGTCTCCAGAGGTGGGGATACCAAGCGGACGAAGCTTGTCAGAGTTTGGCTTCGGTATGTACACTCGCCTTACCGGCTGTGGCGTATACCGCTTTTCCCTGATTTGAATTTTAATATCTGCGCCGTGCTTATCAAAGTATCCCTGTAATTCATCTACTGTCATTCCGTCGACGCCGGGCGCACCCTTATTGCCCGCTACCCGTTTTATGGATGCTCTGATATTTTCTTCACGTAAAATCCTGTCAACCAGATTCATCTGTTGCTCCTCTTCTTTCGTAAAGTTGTCGGGAAACTTCTTTCCTCTCACAGCCTCCGTGAACTACGATTGCACTTGTTGGACTGCTACTGGATGTAGTGCAGAATATCCCGACCTTGCTTGAGTGATTTGCAATACAATTAACATTAGACCCTTCGGAAACTGGCGAGGTTTCCTCGATGCTGTCATACGGTCTCAGCTGACTCCCAGGCATAAGCTTTATATCGCACGTGCGTAAGATTGCAGTTGCAGCATCAACCGCAGTATCCCTCCTTTCCTCTGGCACGCTGTCTGGGTATCCCGGGGTAATTCACAGTTCTTTTGTCACACAACCTCCTGATTTACTTTCTTGGTTTTACGCTTACCACGGACTTCAGTTTGAAATGCAACCTCATCCACCATTTAGCCTCATATCAGGTTTCTGTTCGTAGGCTCATGACTTTGCTACGCGCTTCCTTCACCCCACCATTACTGGTTTCGGCTTGCGTTTAACTACATGGACGGTAAGTTACCCATGACTGGACTTTCACCAGTTAGAACTGTGCCATGCCCGGCACACATCGTAAGAGAGGGTTCCGAACGGAACCCTCTCTATACATTCACATCGTGTCATACAAAAAGGCGATCTGCCTGTAAATCTCTGCAAAGTCTACCTGACATTCCCCATTATAAATCCCGACCGGTACCCGATCCGAGAATCCGTATATCTTCGCCGAATCACTTTTTGCAAACTCGTAAACCATCACTTTCTTCCGATCCGGGTCTATAAGCCAGTACTCGCGCACCCCCGCGCGCCTGTATTTGGATAATTTTAAAAACCGATCCTTCCTCGATGTCGAAGGCGACAACACCTCCGCCACAAAATCAGGCGCTCCATAGATACGTTCGCGGTGAAGCTTCGACGGATCGCAGATAATCAGAACATCCGGCTCTACGATGGTCTTATCATCGCAGTCCAGCTGTACATCCACCGGTGATATAAATGCCATACAGGAACCCTGGCGTCCCGTTATAAAATTCGAAAAAACGGTATACAGCCTGCCTCCGATCGCCTGATGGATCAGCGTCGGCGCTGCCATGTCATAAATCACACCATCGATCAGTTCCACCCTCTGCTCCTTGGGCCAGGCCAGATAATCCTCCAGCGTGTACTCCCCCTGCTGTCTGGAAACACCATACTCTGCGAGCGCCTCCGAAACAAGGCTCGGAGACGATCCCTCAAATAAATAGCCGCCCGTCCTTTGTTCTGTCTTGCCTTCTGATGAATAACCGCCCGTCCTTTGCTCTGCCTTGCCTTCTGATAAATAACCGACCGTCCTTGGATCTGCCTTGCCCTCTGATGAATAACCGCTCGTCCTTTGCTCTGCCTTGCCCTCTGATGAATAACCGCCCGTCCTTTGCTCTGCCTTGCCCTCTGATGAATAACCGCCCGTCCTTTGCTCTGCCTTGCCTTCTGATAAATAACCGA
>JAJQHZ010000010.1:0-8945 GCA_021199475.1 Lachnospiraceae bacterium | reverse complement strand
GAATAACCGCTCGTCCTTTGCTCTGCCTTGCCCTCTGATGAATAACCGCCCGTCCCTTGTTCCGCACTGCCTTCAGAAAAATCACCGTGGTTCGTGAGTTTCGCTTCTCTTTCCGTCCGATTGTTTTTTGTTTCCGCCATCCTTTTTCCTCCTCTTTGGGATCCTTTGATTGATTTTCTCTGGCATCAATGAGATGCTTTTATCGGATGGTATTTACCGCTACAATCTTATCTTTCGTTCCTGCCAGTATTCTCACATCGTATCATACAAAAAAGCGATCTGCCTGTAAATCTCCGCAAAGTCTACCTGGCATTCCCCATTATAAATCCCGACCGGTACCCGATCCGAAAACCCATATATCTTCGCAGAATCGCTCTTCTCAAACTCATAAACCATCACTTTCTTCCGATCCGGGTCTGTAAGCCAGTACTCGCGCACCCCCGCGCGCCTGTATTTGGATAATTTGAGAAACTTATCCTTCCTTGATGTTGAAGGCGGCAAAACCTCCACCACAAAATCAGGCGCTCCATAGATACGCCCTTTACGAAACTTATCCCGGTCGCAGACAATTATAACATCCGGCTGCACGACCGTCCTATCGTCGCAGTCCAGCTGTACATCCACCGGAGAGGTAAACGCCATGCACGAGCCATGATTCTTCTGAAAGAAATTGGCCAAACACCAGCAGATCCGGTCTCCGATTGCCTGATGAATATAGGTAGGCGCCGCCATGTCATAAATCACGCCGTCGATCAGCTCTACCCTCTGCTCTTCCGGCCAGGCCAGATAATCCTCCAGCGTATACTCCCCCTGCTGTCTGGAAACAGCGTACTCTGCGAGCGCCTCCGAGACAAGGCTCGGCGTCGACTCCTCAAAGGAGTAACTGACTGTCCCTCGTTCTGCCTTGCCTTCTGATAAATATCCGCCCGGCCCTGAATCTGCCTTGCCCTCTGATGAATAGCCGCTCGGCCCTGAATCTGTCTTGCCTTCGGATGAATCACCGCCCGTTCCTTGTTCCGCACTGCTCTCAGAAAAATCACCGTGGTTCGTGAGTTTCGCTTCGCATTCCGTCCGATTGTTTGTTGTTTCCGCCATCCTTTTTTCCTCCTCGTTTTGGATTCTTTGATTCCTTTTTTCTGGCATCAATATGATGCTTTCTCGGATGGTATTTGCTAATATAATTTTATCATTCGTATATGCAAATTCAATTTCATTTTATATACTAACACTTTATTCTCATAAATGCAAGTATTTTTCTCTTATTATTTATATTCTGCTGCTACCCATTTTTTCATTCCACTGCGTTTATCCCCGCGAAGCAACGAGCCAGGCAGCCGTGCTTGCATCGGGGGCTTCGACTTGTCTGATATTCTTTGACTTGTCTGATATCATCACCATACAACGCGCAGCCCTCAATATCTGGCGGGAGATTTTGGGATTTTTGATTTTTGGGGTTTTGAGAATTTTGCGAATTTTGCGTTCCGGCATTTCTTCAAAAAAAGAATAGCTTTTCCGGTTAAGTGGTTGTATAATGGAATGTAATTTGTCAATCGCAATCGATTATCAGACTTCAACATCAGGAGGAGACCATGCCAGTAAAATACGTTTTTGTCACCGGCGGCGTCGTTTCCGGACTCGGAAAGGGCATTACCGCAGCCTCCCTCGGCCGTCTTTTGAAAGCCAGAGGCTACAAAGTCACCATGCAGAAGCTAGACCCTTACATCAATATTGACCCCGGCACGATGAACCCGATCCAGCACGGCGAGGTGTTTGTCACAGACGATGGCGCAGAGACGGATCTCGATCTGGGGCATTATGAGCGTTTTATCGATGAAAGCCTGAATAAGAATTCCAATGTGACGACCGGAAAGATTTACTGGTCCGTCCTGCAGAAGGAGCGCCGGGGCGACTATGGCGGAGGCACGGTTCAGGTCATCCCGCATATTACAAACGAAATCAAGAGCCGCTTTTTCCGCGACTTTACGACAGACGAGACTCAGATTGCGATTATCGAGGTTGGAGGTACGGTCGGCGACATCGAGAGTCAGCCGTTCCTGGAGGCCATCCGCCAGTTCCAGCATGAGATCGGCCATGAGAACGCGATTCTGATTCATGTCACGCTGATTCCGTATCTGCGTGCTTCGGGAGAAATGAAGACCAAGCCGACACAGGCCAGCGTTAAGGAGCTGCAGGGAATGGGCATCTGGCCGGACGTCATCGTCTGCCGCTCGGAGCATCCGCTGGATAAACAGATCAAAGACAAAATTGCCCTGTTCTGCAATGTACCGAGCAGTCACGTCCTTCAGAACCTGGACGTGGACTATCTGTACGAAGCACCGCTCGCAATGGAGGAGGAAAAACTGGCGCAGGTGGCCTGCGAATGCCTGCACCTGGATTGTCCGGAGCCGGATCTCACAGACTGGAAGGAAATGGTACACGCCCTGCGCAGCCCCACACACGAGGTGGAGATCGCGCTGGTCGGCAAATATATTCAGCTGCACGACGCGTACATCAGCGTCGTCGAGGCGCTGAAGCACGGCGGCATCGCAGAGCACGCTACGGTCAATATCCGCTGGATCAATTCCGAGGACGTCACCCGGGAAAACGCGGGTGAGCTGCTCGCAAATGTAGACGGCATCCTCGTGCCGGGAGGCTTCGGCGACCGCGGCATTGAGGGCAAAATCGAGGCCATCCGCTATGCCCGCATGAACAAGATCCCTTATCTGGGACTGTGCCTGGGTCTGCAGCTGGCCATCGTAGAATTCGCGCGCAATGTCATTGGGCTGGAGGGCGCGCACAGCATCGAGCTTGACCCGCAGACCAAATATCCGGTCATCGCCCTGATGCCGGACCAGAATGGCGTCGAAGACATCGGCGGCACCCTGCGTCTGGGCTCCTACCCCTGTGTGCTCGATAAGACCTCGAAGGCTTATGAGCTGTATGGCGAGGAGGAGATTCATGAGCGCCACCGCCACCGCTACGAGGTCAACAACGACTTCCGTCAGATTCTTGAGCAGAACGGCATGACGCTCTCCGGGCTTTCCCCGGACCGCCGCATCGTCGAGATGATCGAACTGAAGGATCACCCGTTCTTCCTCGCAACGCAGGCGCATCCCGAGCTCAAATCCCGCCCCAACCGCCCGCATCCGCTGTTCCGCGGATTCATCGAAGCGGCCGGGACATACCGAAAAAGCACCGCGAACTGAGAATTTTACATCATGTCATTGACAGAATGCACATAAAATTATGATATAAACCAATGGCATCCAGTGAAAAAATCCCCGTTACAAAAACTGTAGCGGGGATTTTTATACTGTCTGCTGCGTCAGCCATACCGTTTCATCTTCAAAACGAGCGTCTATCTGTGTATCGCCGTCATCGGTCTGGTTTCTAATACTCTTCCTCCGGTATGAGTTTTAAAACAGCTGTGCTCTGATAGGTCATGGCCTCGTCGTGGACGAATGCGACGGTGCTGTGCGCGGGCGCATGCAGAGTGCAGCGGACCGTGCCCAGATACGGATCGTAAATCCGCGCGAGCAGCTGCCCTTCATCGACCTCGTCTCCGGGCTGCACCAGACTCTCGAAAAATCCGGAATCTTCTGCGCGGACTGGAACAAAGTCCTTGCTCTCGATCACGCGGGAATGATAACCGCTATACCCGCGATAGCGGATAATCCCCTGTTTTTCCATAAAATTCAGAATTGCTTCTTCGGCCTGCTTCGCGCTGCCCCGGTCAATGCGCTGCGTATTGGTCGTATAAATAGAAAACGCATAGGTCTCCCAGATCTGCCAGTTGTAGTTCAGCGTTGTTGTATCGAACGGGCGCGGGTCATGCAGAACAATATAGGGCAGCCCAAACTGCTGCGCCAGCTCGACATCCGAAGCATCCCCTTTCTCAATCCCGGTCTTCATCATCCGCACATGGGGCACAAACGCTCCGGGCATATAGAAGGAAGCAAACTGGACTCCGAACTTATAATCCTTGATCGCGTTGAAAACGCCCGCCGCGATGCGCTGCGTCGTCTCGCCCTCATCGTAGCCGGGGAACATCCGGTTGATGTCCGTATTATCAATGGTCCAGAAACGCTTTTTAATATTCATGGAATAGGGGTTCACGCAGGGAATCACCAGAATCTGTTTTCCCGGCAGAATGCGCCCGCGCTCTTCCAGCTCGGTGAGCTTGCGGATCAGACGCGAGCAGGCGTAAAGCTGCTGATTCTCATTGCCGCGCATACTCCCGACGATACAGATGGACTCCTCTCCGCTGCCGAAGGTATATCCGGTGACACGGAAGTCGTCGCGGTACAATGCTTTTATCTCAAATAAAACGGTTTGTTTCATGTCATGCTCCTTATATTCATCAGATTCCATCCGTCCTTTCGCCAAAAGAATTCTCATGCGCCTTGCTGCACAAAGCCGGGCCGAAACGCCTTCTGGCAAAAGCCGTTTTTATCTCACTCCTGCGGATTATTTCTGAGGATCCTCGCCAGCAGCGATCCCTCATCCACGACCGGATACTCCCGGACGGTGAACAGCCACCCGCTTACGGGTGCAGTAATTGTCGCAACAAGAGTTCCGCGCAGCGGATCCACAATCTGCCCGATCTCATCGCCTTCCTCAAGCATGCTCCCATGGGAACGCGTCTTTATAAAAATGCCAGAGACCGGCGCGTTCAGAAAGGCGACGTCGTCCGGATTCCTGGAAATGACCGGGGTGCGCACTTCTGCAGCCGGTCCGCTCCAGATTCCCATCTCCTTCATCAGGCGAAAGATACCGTCTGTGAGCTGGTTCCCATATTCCTTCGTGATGCGCATCCCGACCCCCATCTCGACTACCAGCGTCGGTACCTTCCGGCTGTTCAGGCTGAACGCGAGTGTGGATTCCAGCACCGTACTCGTGCCGTGCACCCAGATAAAGTCTACGTTAGAGAGCTTCGCCCACGGCATCAGCATTTCCTCCGTCAGCTCATTGATGCGGATCTGCGGAACCTCCGTCAGATAAATGTTGCTCGCGTGAATATCCAGGCACAGGTCCGAGCCCTGCAGATCCCGGATAATTTCCGACGCGAGATATTCGTTCATATCGCCGTCCGAGTTCCCGGGGAAAATCCGGTTCATATCAAGATCAAATGCCGGGATACCGCGCGTCACCGAGTCAATCCCGAATGGATTCATCGCCGGATAAATATCAACCGTTCCTTTCAAAAATTCCGGGTGCTCCCCGATCCTGCGCGCCACCTCATAGCAGACATACTGCCCCTCCAGCTCGTCGCCGTGGATACCGGTGACAATGCTGATGCGCTTCGGACAGGTGAGACTCTCCGCATCTGGCTGAATCCGGTTTTTCCGGATGCGCAGCACCTCATCCACTGGCATATTTGTTTTCGCTATTGTCTGTATCATAGTTTCGTTTACTGCCTTTCTTATTAAACGTGATTGTTTATTCTATATTTCCGACTGGCTCAGACGGCTTCAGCAGCCCATATCGCAATTTCATATGCACTCTGCTTTCCAGCTCGCCGAACGCACGATGCAAAAGTCCTCAACGCAGCTCATGCCTCATCTTAATGACGCGCATCTGTAAGTCAAATCACCGAACCGTCGCTTCCTTCACCCGCACCGCGACGGTCTGGGTCTGGGTGGTTCGTCCCACGAAGACTCCCTGGCTGACGATGCAGTCATGGTAGTCGCGTCCGGCGGAGATTTTGATGTGCTGATCATCCACGATCAGATTGTTGGTCGGGTCGAGCGCGTACCAGCGCCCGCCGCTGCAGACCTCCACCCAGGCATGACTTTTTCCTTCGCCGATCAGCATCCCGACGACATAGCGGCACGGGATTTTCTGCATCCGGCACAGAGAAAGCAGGATGTGCGCATAATCCTGGCAGACGCCCTTGCCAAGCGCCATCGCCTCCTCCGCGGTCGTGCTCACATTCGTAACGCCGGGCACATAGGAAAAATTCTCAAACAGGCCATGCATCATCGCAATCGCAAGGGTGAGCTCCGGCCTGTCCTGCTGCATTTTTTCATATTTTTCTATGGCATCCGCAAACCGCTCCGCGAATGCCTGTATCGCCGGACCGGGCCGGGTAAAATCCGTCTGATATTTAAAAAGTCCGATCCGGTGCGCTTCCTTCGCCGGAAGCGACGGAGCCAGACCGGTCTGCGCACATCCGCGGACGCGCGCAAAAAAACGGTCATGCTTTCCCTTCGTATAACCGTAAATGCTGTAGTTGCCAAAGGAGTCTTCATCAGCAGACAAAAACTCCTTCGGATATACCTCCACGTCGAGCTTCTTGATCAATTGTCGTTCATCACTCAAAGGAATGCATTTCAGGGTAAAACGGTGTTCTTCGACGGGCGGCTCAAAATCGAGATGCATATCGTACTCAAAGAGCAGCTCTTTCATACGCCAATCCTCCGGAAACTGGTTCTCTGTTTTCGCTTCCATCTGAATCTATTTTCTGTAATCACTTCAGGAAGCTGTAAATAACGGCGGCTTACTCCGGCTAACCAGTTACTCGGAATCGTAAATTGCCACCGCAATTCGCTATCTTAACACAGAACTGAGCGAATTTCATCCCTTAATTTTCCAGAAGCATTTCTACCTTCTGCACAATCGCCGGATAATCAATCCTCGGCGCTTCCACCAGGGCGCTCAGCTCATCGAGATAGGTCTGGCGGTATTTCAGACAGGTGCGCCAGATCCGCCCGGAAAGCCGGTCCACCTCGCGCTTCATCTCCTCGGGAGACCTGCGCAGACGCGCATACAAATCAAGGCGTTCCACGCGCTTGCCGACCTTAATGATATTGCGGACATTCTCACTGTCGATCTCGTCGTCCACAATCCCCCAGAACGCCAGAATATCGTCGAGCACATGCTGCAGCTCGATCAGCGGCGACCGGGAAATCCGCGCCTTATTCATCTCGTACATCGCGAGCTGGATGTAGGAAATCGTGTCGCTTCCAATCTCCTCGCGCAGCACGACACAGTTGTCATACGCGCGGGTCAGATTCGAGTAGATCGAGTTCGGATCCTCCGGGTCAAAGCAGTACCGGGCGACAAAATCCTCCCCCGAGGTATAAATATTCGGAATCTCCAGCCTCTTGCAGAAGTTATCCAGACTTCCCAGCTCATCGATGTCAATCATCGTGTCGAAGCTGTCCGCGAACAGCTTAATCGTTGTGTAAACCCGCTCGCTGTACCGTCCAAGCCAATACAGGCGGTCTGTGTTTTCTATCGAGATAATACCCATGTGTCTTTGAATCCTCCTCCCTGAGATGAGTTGACGATGAACGAATCCGGATTGCGGGAGAACCGGGTCAGCCCGCTCTTCCACACCAGCGGCTCATCCGCCATCAGCACGAACGCACGCAGATCCGCCTTGCGCGGCACGCTCTCGCCATTTTCCATAATATCAATATCCAGGAAATCTATGACCTCCTGCGCGATAAACCGCCGCGGCTCCCGCTTGAGCAGCGCGATAAAATCTTCCTTCTCCTGCTTCGTCATCTTATTGCCGAACTGCACGCCATAGCCGCCGGCCTCCGCGACATCCTTGAGCACCAGATCGTCAAAATGCTCCAGCACATAATCCATATCTTCCTTATACAGAGGCAGATAGGTCGGCGCGTTGTGAAGAATCGGCTCCTCTCCGAGATAATACGTGATCATTTTCGGCACAAAATAGTAAATGCCCTTGTCGTCCGCCACGCCATTGCCCGGCGCGTTCAGCAGCGCGACGTTGCCCTTGCGGAAAATATCGTACAGATGCGGAATCCCGATCAGCGACCCCTCATAAAAGTTCATCGGATCCAGATACTCATCCGAGATGCGGCGGTAAACCGCGCCGACCGGCTCCTTGCGCCCGGAATAATCGATGAAATACAGGTGATCGTTTTCGACCAGCAGCTCACTGCCGGTGACGAGATGCGCCCCCGTCTTCTCCGCCAGATAGGAATGCTCAAAATACGCGGAATTGTAGCGCCCCGGGGTCAGGATGACCGTATGCCCGCCGGTGTTTACATAATCCATCGTCCGGCGCAGCAGCTGTGCGTAGTTGCGGTTGTCCTCGATGTGCGTCTGCTGAAACGTCGTCGGGCTGCTTCTGCGGCAGAGTTCCCGGGCAATCATCGGGTAGGACGCGCCCGACGGCACACGCAGATTATCCTCCAATATGTACCATTCCTTGTCCTTGCCCTGCACCAGGTCAATCCCCGCAATATGTGCGTACACGCCCTTCGGCGGCATCACACCCTCGCACTGCGCCAGGTAGCCGCTTGACGCGTAGATAAACTCCTCCGGCACCACCTTGTCCCGGATGATTTTCTTTTCACTGTAAATATCCTTAATAAACAGGTTCAGCGCCGTTACGCGCTGCTTCAGCCCCTTCTCCAGATACTCAAATTCATCCGCCTCGATCACGCGCGGAATCGCATCAAACGGAAACAGCTGCTCTTTGAATACATTGTTCTTGTAAATCCCAAACTTCACGCCATACCGCGCCAACAGCTCGTTGACCGTATCCGTGTGACGATAGAGATCCATATCCTGCATCACAAACCCCTCACTTTCTCATTCCATATAAAAGAAAAAAGGCGCATTGCTAATAAGCAAAACGCCTTCGTTTGACTTATAATACAACGAAACGACAGCAAACGTCAATAGTTTTGTCATGCATTTTTTCATTTTTCGCCGGGTTGTCGAAAAGCCTCCCTATTAATACCGAAACCATATCCACCGAACTCAATCGAAACGAATCAAATTTGTAAAATCGTCCTTCAGCCGTAAAACATGGTTCCGGGCGATTTTTCTGTGATTTTCACACATTTTTTCCAAATCAGAAATAATCATTTCATTAATTTTCCATGACAAATATTTTTCAGTATGTTACAATCCCGTTTTCGACACTTTGAGATTAGAAAAGAGGTGGAATCCCTTGTAAA
>JAJQHZ010000019.1:8357-65549 GCA_021199475.1 Lachnospiraceae bacterium | reverse complement strand
AATCAAGGCTTTGCGGCGATTTGAATTCAGTTTAACTGTCGAAGACCCGGGCTCGTATACCCGTCCATCGACAAAGAGCCGAACATGGTTCTCATCGAGGCCGTGCGCGGCGGCCGCCCGCGGATGACCGTGGAAAAACCGCTGGTCGTGTACGACCGCCCCGGCGTGTACAGCCGGGAGATCACGGAGATTTACGGGTATTGACGTATGGGCGGATTGTGGTATAATTAGAGAAAAATAAGTACAAAATTAAGCGCGAAACATATGCAAATAACAACGGAATTAAAAACGAAACAAACACGGAATTTGGAGGCGCATTTTATGATGCAAACATTGCCCAAGGTAATACCAATCAATGAATTAAAAAATACGGCACAGATTACTCAGGTCTGTAAGGAAAGCAGCGTTCCTATTATTGTTACCAAAAATGGTTATGGGGAAATGGTTCTTATGAGCATACCGCTTTATGAAAAAACGATGGCCGAGGCCCATGCGGCGGGGCTTATCAATGAAGCACTGGATGAGATTGATGCAGGCGCACAGGCGGAGGAGGGGCACACATTCTTTGCGTCTATGAGGGAGCGGTATGGGAAATAACACGTACACACTCAATATATATCCGCTTGCGAGAGCGGATATGGAGGACATTTTTCGTTATATATCGGAGGAATTGTGTAATCCGGATGCGGCGCTCGCGCTGGTGGGTGATATGGAAGAGGCACTTGACCGCGTTTGCCAGAATCCTTTTATGCGCCCGCTGGTAAGAAGCCGTTTGATAAAGGACAAGACGCTTCGCAAGCTTATAGTAAAAAACTATATTATTTTCTATCGCCCCATGGAGTTGAAAAAGGAAATTCAGGTTGTGCGGGTTCTCTATGGGATGAGAGATTATGAAAATATTTTATGAGGAAAACCACACAGTAACATGGAAGGTGGCTTTTATGCGCACGGCTGCACAGCGTGTTTTTCGACTGGCGCTGAGGACAACTCACACGGTTAGCCTGTAAATTCGGAAATTTTCTCCCCAATAGCATTCAGAATTAAAATAATACAGTATTCCGAACAGGAATAGCACCCGGAAAAATCGAATTGTTTTTCCGGGTGTTTTTAGTAAAATAAAATTAAATTCAGGAATTCTATGGCAACCGGATTCTTATAAACGAAATAATCTGATTTCAGACACGGAGCCATTGAGATTGTGAAAGGAGAGAATGAGAATGGGAAAGAATAAATCAGGACAGAAAGGAAATGCCATGAAAAAATCACAGCAAATGACAAATGGCGGAACCGGTAATGGACAGCCTGCGGCTAAAAAGGACGCGGCGGGACAGAATAAAATGGCGGTTATGCCAATGAATACGCTGCTTTTGACGATGTCGATTCCGCTGATGCTGTCTTTGCTGGTGCAGTCGCTTTATAATATCGTGGACAGTATTTTTGTATCCCGCTATTCGGAACAGGCACTGACCGCTACCTCGCTGGTTTACGCGATTCAGTTTTTGATGATTGCAGTTGGTGTTGGTACAAATGTGGGTCTGAATTCGCTTTTGTCCCGGTATGTCGGCGCGAAGAAAAATGAGGACGCCTGTCGGGCGGCCACGACAGGCCTGATTCTGAACATTGCGTCAGCGCTTGTATTTTCACTGGTTGGTCTCTTCTTTTCGAAGCCGATTGCCGGCCTGATGACCAGTGATCCCGAGCTGAAAAAACTCTGCATTCAGTATATGCAGGTATGTGTGATTTTCTGCTATGGCACGTTTATTCAGACCTACGGGCAGAGGCTTTTGCAGGCGGTTGGTGATACAATTCTGAGCATGGTTTCACTGATTTCCGGCGCGATCATTAATATCATTCTGGATCCGATTATGATCTTCGGCCTGCTTGGCTGCCCGGAAATGGGAATCCGCGGTGCGGCAATTGCTACTGTTATCGGACAGTGCACAGGCGCGGTTGTGGCACTGGTGCTGAATAAAACGAAGAACCCGGTGATTCATGTACATTTTAAAGGCTATCATTTCAACCTGGATGATGTGAAGGCGATTTACCGCGTCGGAATGCCGACGATTGTGATGCAGGCGATCGGCAGTGTGATGACATTCGCTGTGAACGCGGTGCTGATGACGGTATCCACAACAGCGGTTGCGTTTTTCGGTGTTTACTATAAGCTGCAGAATTTCCTGATGATGCCGATGAACGGCCTTGGCCAGGCGACAATCCCGATTGTCGGATTCAACTTTGGCTCCGGCAATAAAGACCGGATCCGGCAGGCGTGGAAATGTGTGGTTCCTGCCGGAATCGTGATGGCAGTGATCGGAACCGTTATCTTTCTTGCAATCCCCGGCCCACTGCTCGGACTGTTCGCCGCGAGCGAGGAGATGCTTGCGATTGGTGTGCCGGCTCTGCGCATTATTTCGCTGACCTTTGTTTTTGCAACGATGACAATTATATTCGGCTACTTTGCTTCCGGCCTTGGCAACGGCGTGATCAATATGGTTGGCGGGGCAATCCGTCAGCTGGTTGTGCTGGTGCCGCTGGTATGGCTGTTCACAAATTTCCTGGGAATTTCTTATACCTGGTACGCGATGTGGATTTCGGAGGTGCTGGCATTTATCTACAGCCTGATCAGCATTCGCAAAGAACTGAAAAAGAAAGCCGGATTTTAAACCGGATTGGAATATAAAATCAGAGAACAAGAGCGTAAAATCAGGACAGGATCATAAAAGTAAAAAAAGAAAGATGAGGTGGTAAAATGGACGGAAAACATAAGGTCTGGAATGTCGGTGTGGTTGATTTTGGCCTGCGCATGTTCCAGGGACAGTCTTATGCCGGGAATGGCATGGCCTGGAGCTCCTATCTGGTTCAGGCGGGGGAGACGTTTGCTCTGATTGGAACGGTTCCGGATGCATATACCGGTTACTGGATAGAGAATATCGCGCGCATTGCTCCTTTAGACCGGATTGAGCGGGTGATAGTATTTACTTCGGAAAACAGCAGAGCGTCCATACAGCAGATTTTGCAGAAAAACAGTCAGATGGAAGTCATCGCAGCGTATCCGGTTATGTATCAGTTAAAGAAATTTCTGCCGGCTCACACCAGAAGTGTGGAGATCCGAAGCAGTCGAAGTCTGCTCCTCTCCGGGGATAGCTTTCAGTTCCGAATGATCGGTGATAAGAAATTCTGCCCGGAGCTGTTCGTGCTGGATCAGGCGGACCACTGCGTGTATACGGCGACTATGTTTGGTTCCCTGTACAGTGGTCTGGAACTTCCGGAAACTGGAAGTGAAAGGGATATCCAGTGGGAGCAGGGCATGAAGGACTTCTGCGATAACATCTGTTTTGCCGGCAGACTGGAGCAGCAAAAAAATGCAGTTGCGTTTGTGCGGGAGCAGAATGCGGCTGCCATTTGCCCGGCCGCAGGCCCTGTAGTGACAGGCGGACACCTGAAACGGATGCTGGACTATTATCAGCGGCAGGACCGGAGGGACGCGGAGCATCCGAATGTGGCGATTGTCTATGAGGGGATCAATGAGCTCATCGATTTCGCCGGGCAGGTGGAAAAGGGACTCAGAGAAGCACTGGTGATGAATATTACAAGCTACAATCTCTCTGCAGAAGACCGTAATCAGGTGATACGCGGGATGCAGTCCGCGGATGTCCTGCTCTTTGGCACAACGATTTCCGGCGGGAATCCGTCAAAGGCAATCTGGGATATTCTGACATCCCTGAGGCCGGAGGACTGTAAGGGGAAGCTGGCGTCAGTATTTTATAAGCTTTCCACGATACAGGACAATGCGGATGTGCTTCTGGCGCATCTGAACTTTCTGGGATTTGACACGAGCGTCCAGGATAGCTTTTTTACAGGAGAGCTGACGGAAAATGACCTGACGAATGCCGGAAATTATGGCTTTGGTGTCGGCTGCAGTGCGAGAAAAGTGCCGAATCCGAGGCAGCCGAAGCTGGTAAAATGTCTCGTCTGCGGAGAGATTTTTGACGCGTCGCTCGGCACCTGCCCGGTATGCGGCGTAGGGCTGGATCAGTGTGTGCCGGTTGAGGAGGAAGAAACGGGGTATCGTCGGGATTCGGAATTACAGTATGTCATTCTGGGCGGCGGAACAGCCGGTGTGTGTGCCGCGGAAGCCATCCGAAAGAGAGACCGGACGGGGAGCATTCTGATCGTGTCCGCAGAGGAGTATCTGCCGATTAACCGTCCGATGCTGACGAAAAATCTGGACATCGCGGAGGCTTCGCCGGAGGAGCTCTATATTCATCCGGCAGAATGGTTTGAGGAAAAAGGGATCCGCCTGAAGCTCGGCGAATCGGCGGAAGCGGTTGATCCGGAAAGGAAGATCGTTCGTACTTCAAAGGAAGCGATTCCATATGACCGCCTGATTTTTGCGACAGGGGCGGAATGCTTCATCCCGCCGTTCGGCGGCTGGGAAAAGGAAGGTGTTGTGACGATCCGGCATCTGGGCGACAGCAGAAAAATCAGGAACCGGATCCCGAAGGCGAAAAATGCGGTGGTGATTGGCGGCGGTGTCCTGGGGCTGGAGGCTGCGAATGAGCTGCTTCGAAATGGAATCCATGTGACCGTTCTGGAGGCGGCTCCGCAGATCATCGGACGCCAGGCAGATGCGGATTCCGCGGCGGTGCTGCGAAAGAAGATGGCGGGTCTGGGCGTCGCCTGTCTGGAGGGCGTTCAGATCGAAGGAATCCTGGGCGAGGATCAGGCGGCCGGGGTGCAGTTAAA
Source organism: Lachnospiraceae bacterium (assembly GCA_021199475.1). Classification (GTDB taxonomy): domain Bacteria; phylum Bacillota; class Clostridia; order Lachnospirales; family Lachnospiraceae; genus Choladousia. The sequence goes on along the minus strand of JAJQHZ010000019.1, from coordinate 60,803 downwards.
AACGGGAGAGACCTTCCCGGCAGACTTTGTGATCGTATCCTGCGGCAACCGGGCGAACATACAGGCGGCCAGGGAGGCCGGTGTCCGGACAGACCGCGCGATTGTCGTGAATCAGTTTATGGAAACGAATCTTCCGGATATCTATGCCTGCGGAGACTGCGCACAGTATGACGGTGTGAATTATCAGCTCTGGGCGGAGGCGTCCGATCAGGGGCGCACAGCCGGGGCAAATGCGGCGGGCGAAAAAGTCGCATATCAGTCTCAGATCTTCGGGCTGAATCTGGAGGGCTTTGGAACGACGCTGTTTGCAATCGGTGATCCGGGCAAACAGAGCGAAATCCCCTGCCATCTGGTAAGGGTAACGGATGAAGTTTCAAAGAGTCAGGAGCAGTACTGGTTTGCGGGAGGCTCCCTGCAGGGGGCGGTGATCATCGGGCGCCCGGATAAAACAACAGCGGTGACGCAGGCGGTAAAAGAACACGCACGGCACGGAGAACTGTTTTGATATTGCATGGCGCACGAGAAATGGATGAAGATACAGAATGGTGTCGGGCGAAATGGACGATGGCACAGAACTGCATCTGGATGAATGGAAACTGGCTTTCATCACATACAGATAAAAAAGAATGGAAGAACGGAGAACAAACTGATAAATCAGATTTGAGCAACGAAAGGAGCGCAGGATGAATGGAAAAGAGGGAGCGCCGCGCGTGATGGAGCTGCCAAGGCCGAAGGAAGTAAAGTGCCCTTATAAGGAGCAGTATCAGGCAGACGTTGCAGTGATCGGCTGCGGATTTGCGGGGCTGAACGCGGCAGTATCCGCAAGGGAAGCGGGGCAGACGGTGATTGTGCTTGATAAGGGAAAACCGGGATATTCGGGACTGTCTCCCTGGCCGTCCAGCTTTCGCTGGTTTGACCCGGAGCGCGGAGATGATGAGGATGCTTTTAAAGAAGCAATGATGAGAGGCGGGGATTATCTCTGCAATCTGCGCTGGTATGACTGCTGGCTGAAGGAATCGAAAGGGATTTATCAGCGCCTTTCGGAATGGGGAATTTTAGCCCAGTATCCGAAGGCATCGGAGGCGGGTGATTTTTATGAGCGGGAGGATTTTGCCGGATACCGCGAGATGTTTGATAAATTTGACCGTCATAAACGATGGGTGGAAGTTCTGGATCGATATGAAATCCCCTATCTGGAGCATACGATGGCAACGGATCTTGTGACCGCCCCTGGAGATCTGGTTTCAAACGGCCTCGCGGCAGGTGAGGCGTCCGCCAGAGAGGGGGAGCAGCCGGAGAAAATCTGCGGCGTGATGGCTTTGCATGTACCGAGTGGTCAGGTCATTACCGTCCGGGCAAAAGCCGTTGTGATGGCGACCGGAGGCGGAAGCTATAAGCCGACCGGGTATCCGGTCGGGGGAGATACGTTTGACGGCGAATATATGGCTTATGAGCACGGACTTCCGATTATGGGGAAGGAGTTTGAAGATTTCCATACCACCTCCAGCCAGGCGCCCGGAAATGTATTTTTGGACAATCACTGGCAATATCTGGAGAATATCTGGCTTTGCGGCGGCGATGTGGATAAATCCAATGTGGTGGATTATGCGGCGTCAAAGGGAAACATTATGGCGATGGGCCGCGTAAGAAAGGCGGTCAACGGCGTCGCGCAGGCCGATGGAAGTGAGATACAGGATGTCGCGACCGCCAGCTACACCAGACGGGGAGGCTCCCGCGTCTATGAGACAGATCCGGAGGAAATCCGTTCCGGCAAAATGAGCACGCCGGTGGCGGCGAGTGCGCTGGCCGGAGCGGCGACTGGTATGTGCTGCCATCTGACATCCGGGGTATTCTGCGGGCTGGAGGATACCGATGGAGCCACCGGGCTCGCCGGACTCTACGTAGCCGGCGATGGAATTCATGCAACGTCGCCTTCCGGTGCGGCGTATCCCTGCGGCGTTGGTTTTACCTCCTGCTTTACCTCCATCGACGGAGATCACGCCGGGAAAGCGGCGGCAGCATATGCAGCAGAGGAGGAATTCTCTGAGGTTCCGGCAGAACAGATCGCGGCGAAGAAGGAAGAGATTCTGGAGCCGCTGAAGCGCAAGAGCGGATTTGACCCGAACTGGGCGCGCGATGTGCTGCATTCGATCATGGCGCCGTACTGGGTCAGTGTGGCAAAAAGTGAGGAAACGCTCAAAGCGGCGCTGGTGCAGGTGGAATATATGCGTGACCATGTGGTGCCGAAGCTGCAGGCCGGGACAAGCCATGATCTGAGGCTCTGCATCGAAATGAAGCATAAGGTTCTCTCGGCGGAATTGAAGCTCCGCGCAAGCCTGGAGCGGAAAGAGAGCCGGGGCGGCATGTACCGGGAAGATTATCCGTATCGGGATGATGAGAACTATCTTTGCTACATCGTGCAGAGAAGGGCAGTGGACGGCACGATTTCTGCCGAGAAAATTCCGCTTCCGGATGAGTGGGCCGGCAACCGGGAGGAAGCATATAATTCCAGATACATTTATTATTTCCCGGGCGAGCCGGAGATCAAAGGATTTGAAGCGCCGAAAAAACAATGGGGCCAGGGGGGAAGATCATGAGTGTAGTAAGAATTGATTTAAACCGGTGCATTGGCTGTCAGACCTGTGTAGAGATCTGCCCGCTGGATGTGTTTTATTTTGACGAGGCGGCACATAAATCTGTGCTGGCATATCCGGAGAACTGCCAGAGCTGCGGACAGTGTTATCTGAACTGTAAAGGACACTGTCTGGGGATTTCAAATGACACCTACGGGTATCCGATCACAGCATTTCGCGGGGTGACGACTTCGCCGATGAACCGCATGGTAGTCACAGAACCGGGCGTGCTGACAGAGCTGACAAACGGAAAACTGCCGTGAACAATTCCATGGTAAATTTTGCAGGAATACAGTATAATAAGCAGCAGACGGAAGGAAATGCTGAAACGAAGCAAGTCATTTTTACATAAAGGAGAATACAATCATGAAAATAGCAGAAATTATTCAGAAGCTGGAAGAATTCCACCCGCCGCTTGAGCGGCCGGAAACCTGTGATGTAGTAAAAATCGGAGATGCCTCGGCAGAATGCACCGGGATTATCGTGACCTGCTTTGCCTCCACTGAAGTGATTCGGAAGGCGATCGAAGAGAAGGCCAACCTGATCATCTGCCATGAGCCGCTTTTCTACAGTCATGAGGACACGACCGACTGGCTGAACGGCGACCCGGTGTATGAGGAAAAGAAAAAGCTGCTGGAAGATCATCAGATTGTGGTTTACAGAGACCACGACCATATTCACGGCGGCCATGGCGGACAGAATACGGACGGCATTTTCTACGGAATTATGAATGAGCTTGGCTGGAAGGATTATGTCATTGGCGATATGAAAAAACCGCTGCTGTATGAGATTCCGCAGACGACGGTCCCCGAACTGGCTAAGTTCCTGATGGAAAAGCTGAATATATCCGGAATCCGTGTAGTCGGAAGCCGCGATACCATCGTGCGCAGAGTCTTCTTCTGTGAGCATGTGCAGGGGGCAAGGCCGTTTGGAAACAAAAAAGAAATCCCGGATAATGAGACGATCAAAAGGGTGCGCAGAGAGCAGGCAGATGTGCTGATTCCATTTGAAATTATCGACTGGACGGTGAGCGCCTACATCCGCGATTCCTGTGCGGAGAATATGCCGAAAACCATTCTGGAGATGGGACATTTTAATGTGGAGGAGCTCGGAATGCGCTATATGATTCAGTATCTTCCAAGGGTGATCGGATCGGATGTTCCGATGAAATATGTGCAGTCCGGAGACAGTTTTTCGTATATTACAAAATAAAGGAACCCCGCCATTTGGAGCTGCAGTCGGACAGGAAAAAAGAACTCCCCCTGTCCGACTGACTGCATAGAGCCGGGCAGGGAGACATTCCGATTGATAATCATAGGGGTCGGTCCTCAGCAGAATCTACAAAGTCTGCGGATTCTACAGATCCTGTAGATAAGCGGCAAACTCCTTTGCCACCGCAGCGGTCTTTTTGAACGGGTAGACCATATAAATTTCATAAAAAATGTTCGGGGTGATCGGGCGGATCACTGTGCCGTCCAGCTTCAGATGTGAAGCCATATTATTGGTAAGGATGGAAAGCCCCAGTCCTTTTTGTACCAGATCGAACAATACCGACGCTTTGTCCACCGCGATAGAGGTATGGAGATCAAACGAGGGTTCCGCATTCTGAATCAAACGGCGAAGCGCATTCATGTGGGGAAATTCGATCAGGGACTCGGTTTTTAATTCCTCCAGTGTGACCGCCTTTTTCTCTGCGAGCGGATGTGACTCGGGCAATACCACAGAGAGGGTATCGCAGGTATAGAATTGCTTTTTGTATAATTCCTCCGGGAAATCCGAATCGCCGGTCAGGACGAAATCGACCTTCTTCTGCTGAAGCCAGTCGAGCAGCTCGCGGGAGCTTCCCTGCAGGAAGGAATACCGGCAATGGGGATTTTTTTTCTTGTAATCCTTAAAAAAGGGCATGAAATTGTAGAGCGTCACAAGAGGAATGTATCCGATGTTGACCTCCGGTATGATGGATTCTTTGCCAAGCAGGTTCTGCGTGTATTCGCGCTGTGTATTTGAAATCTGTTCTGCGTAAGGCAGCCATGCTTTTCCAAAATCGGACAGGGTGACGCCTTTTTTTGAGCGAATAAACAGATCATTTCCCAGTTCCATCTCAATGGACTTGATGTGCTTGGAGAGGGAAGACTGACCGATAAAAAGCTGATCGGCTGCTTCCTGAAAGTGCAGCACACGTGCGAGAACAATGAATTCGTTGATATAGTTTAGTTCCATGAAAACACCTCATTTCCGGGCAAAGCGTCGACAGGACGGCGCAATGATAAAATGCAGCTGCTTCGAACACGATAAATGATATAGAAAGTATAACAAATAAGTGATATAATGTCAAAAAAAACAAGGGCATAGAATACGGACAGGAAACAAGCGTTTTGATACGGTACAGAAAACAGGAATGCATGGCAGGAGGGAGCGCAATGGCACAGTTTCAGGAAAGTCAGCAGGGCGGACAGACAGAAAAATCGAAGTATAGCTGGTTAAAACAGATCGTTGCGATCATTGCCGTCGTAGCTGTGATTGCACTTGTATTTGGCAGGAGAAGTGGGAAATCCACCATGAAGCTTTCGGCGGACGACAGCGGTATTACCATGACATACGAGGACTTTTCGCTTTCAATTGTATATGATGAGATCGAAGAGATACAGCTGATGGACGAGCTGGAGTCGGGAACCTGCCTCTCGGGTGGCACGATTGGGGATTATCAGTACGGAGAATATGAGAGCGAAGATCTTGGAGAGTATACGCTTTGTATCACTTCAAAAGCAGACAATTATCTACTGGTTAAGCGAACGGATGGAACCTGTGCCGTCTTCAACTGGTCGGGGACTCAGGATACCAGCGCTTTGTATGATGGCATACTGGAAGTCCTGAATGGTCAGTGAAAATCGGGCTACCAGTAGCCCGTCTGCGCGGGCCACGTCTGGCCCTCGCCGTGGGTTGCCCCCAATCTTCGATTGTGGGGCGTGGGCAACCCACGCTTCGCATGGGATATTCCCTCGCCGGGCTTTGCGTAATCGGATAGGGGGAGGCCTCTCCCCTATCCGCCTGCGCGAGCCGGGTGCGGCTTTAGCCGCAAAACGCCTTGCCCGGCTCTGTGCATAAAAAGAAAAAGCGGTACCGGCTCCTGAAAAGAGCAGGTACCGCTTTGGGCTGGTTAAGCGCGCAGATCGCGGATCAGTTCTATGGCGGTATCGCGCAGGAGCTCCGCGGAACCGGGCATAACGTTGGAATTCAGACTCTGATATTTACACTGATCATAGGCTTCTTTTTCCGGCATACATTTGTCGCCGCCGTTTACCATCGTGGCTACTGCTGTGCAGTTCTCTCTGAACGCTTCTGTAATCTGGACAGAGGTCGTACCGTTGATTTCCGGCTGGACGCCGATGAGATTAAAGTCGTCGATGCAGAGCGCGTGTACCGACAGCGTCCGTTCCCCATCGCTGATGAATTCCTTGTGTTTCGTCGGCTCCGGCCGTCCGCTGCGCGGCATTGTCTGACAGATAAAATCTTTTTTCCCGATCTGCATGGACGGGGCGTCATTCAGGATTTTGATATCACGGTTAATCTGAAGAACCTCGGAGGCCAGGCATCTTCCCTGTGCCTCGAGCAGGGTAAAGGCTCCCGCACCGAGACTGACGCTGTGCAGCTTGCCGGCGGCATCCTGTTCATCATAGCAGCCCTTCAGTACCGGTTCCTGATCGCCGCAGGCGCCGCAGAGGAAAATGGCGGTTGCATCGTTCCCGAATTCTTTCTCCAGATGCGTGCAGGCTGCGCCGGCCAGATCGGAGGACACATAATTGCCTCCGTCCGGAGCTGCGACGCCGGTAATGACGCAGGAGCGGATGCCATATTCAAACAGAAATGCCAGCTGTTTCCCGTCCGGCGTCCGAATGCTCAGGACAGAGACGCTGTGGTCGCAGGGCTCTTCGCAGTTAGTGCCAATCCACCAGCCCTGATCCGTCCGGACATTTCTGCTCGCGTTGATGGTACACTGCCCTTTCCCACGGCCGATGACGGCCGGCTGCAGGTTGTCAACCGCCCGCTGCACCGCTTTTTTCGCAGCCTCAAAATGCGCCTGCTTGAGCGCGGTATTTTTCTGACGGTCTTCTTCCGTCCGCAGGAACATCGCCGGACCGGGGCCGTGTCCGCCCTCCGGCCACATATGCGGGCCGCCGAAGGAGTGGGTCAGTGTGATCCACACATGTTCAATACTGATGCCGCTCTCCTCGCTGGCGATTTCGCGCAGGCGGTTTTCAACATCAGGGAAGAGGGATGTAATCTCAACGGAGAGAATCAGAATCTCAAGATCCCCCTTTAAAATCAGGGCACGGATGTGAAGGGGATCGTGAATTTTGGTAAAACCGGATGTCGGGAAGCAGGTCTCATTGAAAATAATTTCTGCTTTGCCCGCACCGGCAAGTAATGATTTGTGCATAATAACCTCCTTAATATAAAATCAGTTGTTTTTCATATTGTAATTCAGCTGAAAGAGGAAAATCAACATCGATTTACTGCGGATTGTTTCGAGTAAGGAAACAAAAGAACAGAAACAGAAAGAGAGGACGGACAATGATACTGAGTTATCTGAACGAATTTGTTGTGCTGGCGCAGGTCTGTAAATACCATGAGGCCTCGGAATTGCTCTATATTTCGACCTCTTCCTTATCCAAACATATCAGGGCGATGGAAAATGAGTTTGGCAAGCCGCTGTTTAAACGGACCAGCCGGCTGGTCGAGCTGACCCGCTTTGGCTCGGATTTTCTGCCCTATGCCATGAAAATGGTTGAGCTGCAGAGAGAGTATACCGATAAGCTTCTGGCGCGCCCGGAGGAAAACGAGAACGTCATTACCATCGGAGTCTCTTTTAAGGTAACGGTCTATAATCTGATGACCCTGATGCCCACTCTGAAAAAAAGCAATCCCAACCACAGGATTCAGATCATTGAGCAGGAAGCGAGGCAGCTGACGGAGATGCTGAAAAAAGATGAGGCGGATATGGTCATCACGGAATTTTACGAGGGGATAGATGTGGGAAACTCCGGGGAGATACAGGCGGAGCGCTTTCTTGCAGACCGTCTGATCGTGGTGGTTCCGGCGAACCACCGGCTTGCCGGACGGGACTGTGTCGCGATCGAAGAGCTGAAGGATGACCCGTACATTCATCTCGGAAATATGCTAAATGGGAATACGCTGAATTTTAACAGTGAAGTCCTTCGGGCCCCGACCATTATGGTATCGCACTGCGCGCAGGCGATTAATTTTGTGGAGGAAGGATTTGGAATTTCCATTCTGCCAAAAACCGCTGCGATGAGCTTCAAGACCGACGCGGTCGTTTTCGTCGATCTGGATGTATCCCCGCAAATATCGATTTTTCTTCTATATAAAAAGGAAAACAGCGGGCGCAGTGCAATTCGCGCGGTGCTGGAGTACCTCCGCATTCGCAGCGCTTCGATCTCGGAAAAGGAGAATCCGCCCGGGGAAGGCCCGTCAAAGTCATAGCTGCAAGCTGTTGTCCGTCTACCCGATTGGACAGGGAGTGGAAAGCTGTAAATTTCCTTATGCGCCTCAGCGCAAAATAGAAAAGCATCTGTGTGAACTTTTGCAGCACAGGTGCTTTTTTCTTTACAGGAAACACGGTTCCTGTAAAGAAACCGCTTTGCGAAAATGCGCAGAGCCACATTCCTTTCTGTTTCCGTCAGTTTTATCGTTTCTCATTTGGAATCGATGGCCTGATAATCGAATTGCTTGTGCAAAACGCGTATGTTAAAATGGCAAATAATAAAAAGTATAGACGCTTTTGCAAATGAAACTATGATTTTGAAACACAAATCATGCATTATTTACAAATGCGTGTAAGTAAGGAGGGATATGGATGGGTGTGGACAGAACACCTGACTGCGTGGCTGAAAACAAGGCGCTTTATGAAAGAGTTTCCGCCTTTGATTATCTGCCACAGCTGGGAAATCCGGGAGGCGGCCCGGAGCGGGGATCGAAGGGACCGCCGCTGGAATATGGCGCAGACGGAGCAATCACAGTTCGGATTGCGCTGCCCGGAGCGAAGGATGTGCATGTGGCGACAGGGAAGCTCACGGTCTTTCATTTCGATTTTCAGATGAAAGAAACGGAAGAAGGAATTTTTGAGGCGGTGCTTCCCGCGGATCTGAAGCTGAGAGGAAACATTGTGCTGAATTTTACCGCGGACGGGATTCCGGTTCTGAATCCGTGGCTCCCGATGGAGGTCTTTGGATCGAAGCTGGTAAACTATATTGATGTCGCCGATCCGGAAACGCCTTACATATTGCTGCAGGATGAGCCGCATGGCGCGGTGACCCGCGAGATTTTTTACTCGGAGACCATCGGACAGTGGGCGAGATGTATGGTATATACGCCTCCTGGTTACGAGAGGGGCGGAGAATATCCGGTTCTGTATCTGCAGCACGGCGGCGGAGAAAACGAGACCTGCTGGATTTTTAACGGGAAGCTTCCTTATATTCTTGACAACGCAATTGCGGAAGGAAAAGCGGTGCCGCTTCTTGTCGTCATGAACAATGGCCTGCTGATGAAACCGGGAGATACCGGCATCAATGACTTTGACGGCATAGAGGGAATCATCACAAAGGATTGCCGGGCGTACATAGAAAGTAAGTATCGGGTTAAAACAGACAAGTGGAATCGGGCGATTGCCGGTCTCTCTCTGGGCTCTATGCAGGCAAGCTATATCGGAATGCGGCACCCGGAACTGTTTGGAAGCATCGGATCCTTTACCTATCTGAGATGCAGAGATAAGGACAATACGTACGAAGGGAATCCGCACCTGAACGCGTTGAAGGATGCGGAGCAGTTTAAAAAGGACTATAAACTGCTGTTCCGGAGTATCGGGGGTGCGGAATGGCACCTGAATGAGTTCGAGGAGGATGATCGTTTTATTGCCGGATGCGGCCTGGATGGCTGGAGCGGCTATGTGCGGAAAATCATTCCCGGCCAGACGCACAACTGGAATTGCTGGCGCAGAGCCATGTATGAGTTCGCTCAGGTGGTATTCAGATGAAAAAAGGACGAAGATCCTGCAAAAATACGGAAAGGAGAGATAAAAAGGCAAATGTGGAGATATGTAGTGAAACGTTTATTGTGGATGATTGTTGTTTTGCTGGGCGTTGCCTTCATCATTTTTACGATTATGTACCTCACCCCGGGCGACCCGGCGGAGATGCTTTTGGGAACACAGGCAACAGAAGCGGAAAAGGCAGCAAAACGTGCAATCCTGGGCGTTGATCAGCCTTATCTGGTACAGCTGGGCAATTATTTTTACCAGACCTTTATCAAGTTTGATCTCGGAACCTCCTGGATTTATGAGACACCGGTAGTTCAGCAGATGGCGGAGCGTCTTCCGAGAACGGTGTTCATGAATCTGGCAAGTATGATCATTACGATTATCATTGGTTTTCCGATGGGTATCATGGCAGCCCGCAATCAGGGAAAATGGCAGGATTATGGTGTGATCGGGCTGAGTATTGTACTCATTTCGATGCCGGGCTTCTGGGTCGCGCTGATGTTCGTGCTTCTGTTTTCCGTACAGCTCGGATGGCTTCCTTCAAGCGGTATCGGAGGAATTCAATATTATATCCTCCCGGTAATTACCGGTTCTCTGGCCGGTATTGCAGGAAACTCCAGACAGGCGCGTTCGGCCATGCTGGAGGTCATCCGTGCGGATTTTGTGACAACGGCGCGCGCGAAAGGGCAGGATGAAAATACGATTGTCATGAAGCATATTCTTCCGAACGCGATGATGCCGATGATTACCATGCTGGGCGGCAGTCTGACCCATATTGTTGCGGGTTCTGCCATCACAGAACGGATTTTCTCTATCCCGGGAATCGGCCTGTACATGCTCAATGGTATCAGCTATCGTGACTACCCGATCATCCGCGGATGTACCCTGTTCTTCGCAGCGTTTGCGGCAGTTTGTACGCTGCTGACAGACTTGTGTTATGCGTGGCTTGATCCGAGAATCAAAGCGCAGTATCAGAGCGGAAAGAGAGGGTAGAGCATATGGGAAAAGCAGACAGTAATCATGTCCCGAAGCATGGGAAAAAGAAAAGACCGAATGAGGCCTGGAAGACATTTAAGCGGGTCTTTAAAACTCCGAGCGCAAAGCTTGGCGGCGTTCTGATGGCAATCATTATCTTCTGCGCAGTTTTTGCGCCTCTGATCGCACCCTATGATCCATACACCATGGATCTGACCGATTTGTTCGCGACACCGACGCTGAAGCACCTGTTTGGCACGGATGCGATGGGCAGAGATGTGTTCTCACGTGTGCTGTATGGTGCAAAATATTCTCTGGCACTGGGTCTGTTTACAGCCTTTATCGGAACGATGCTTGGTGTGGTTCTGGGAAGCCTGGCGGGATACTTCGGCGGAATTGTTGAGACCATCATTATGAGATTCTGCGACATCTGGGGAGCCATCCCGGGTATGCTGCTGAACATCGTCATTTCCGCCTGTCTGGGTACCGGCTTCTTTAATACGATCCTGGCGATGAGTATCGGTACATTTCCGGGCGGCGCCCGGATGACGAGAGGCCAGATCCTCGCAGAGCGGAGCAAGGAATATCTGGAGGCGGCTGAGTCCATCAACGCATCCAAAACCAGTATCATGTTCAAGCATTTGCTGCCGAATGTCATTTCACCGACCATTGTCAGCACGACGATGGCGATTGGCGGAAACATAACGGCTGCGGCGGGACTTTCCTACCTCGGACTTGGCATCCAGCCTCCGACACCGGAGTGGGGCGCCCTGCTCAGCGATGGTACGACCTATATTAACTCTTATCCGCACCTGCTTCTGTATCCTGGCCTTGTCATTGGTATCACCGTACTGGCAATCAATCTGATGGGTGATGGCGTTCGTGACGCGATGGATCCGAAGCTGAGAGACTGATGAGGAAGGAGAAGAAAATGAGTACAGAGAACAATAGCTTCCTTTCTGTGAAGAATATCGTTGTGGAATATACATCTGGCGGAGATATCATTCATGCAGTGAATGACGTATCTTTTGATCTGGAGAAAGGAGAAAGCCTGGGCCTGGTGGGAGAAACCGGCGCCGGGAAGACCACAATCGCGAAAACCATTCTCAGAATCCTTCCTGACCCGCCCGCGAAAATGATCGGCGGCGAGGTATATATGAACGGCGTAAACCTGACAACGCTTCCGGAGGATGACATGAGAAAGCGGCGCGGAAATGATATCGCCATGATTTTCCAGGATCCGATGACAGCGCTGAACCCTCTGATGACGGTAGGGGATCAGATTGTGGAAGGTATTCAGCTCCACAATAAGAATCTCAGCCGTAAAGAGGCGGAGGAAGAGGCCTGTAAGATGCTGGAGATGGTGGGAATCGCGAGACGGCGGTTTGTCGAGTATCCGCACCAGTTTTCCGGTGGAATGAAGCAGCGTGTGGTAATCGCGATGGCTCTGGCCTGCAATCCGAGCCTGATCCTCGCGGATGAGCCCACCACGGCTCTGGATGTAACGATTCAGGCACAGGTGCTGGAGCTGATCAAGGACCTTCAGAAAAAATATCAGACCTCCATGATTATGATCACCCATGATCTGGGCATTGTCGCGGAGACCTGTGAGCGGGTTGCGGTCATCTATGCCGGAGAGATTGTTGAGATGGGAACCGTGCGGGACGTGTTCAAAAATCCGTCGCACCCGTATACGATCGGCCTGTTCAACTCTCTTCCGAATATGGTGGAGGATAACGCAAGACTGACGCCGATTGACGGAATGCCGCCAAACCCGGCGAAGCTGCCGAAGGGCTGTAAGTTCAATCCGCGCTGCAAATATGCGACAGATGCGTGTAGAAACAAAGAGATACCCGTGACGGAACTCACGCCGGGACATGTCTGCAAGTGTTGCAATCTGAACAGGGGGGATAAGTGATGGCGCCATTAATTGAAGTGAAAAATCTGAAAAAATATTTTGACGTTCCTGGCGGCATGAATCATGCCGTGGATGATATTTCCTTTGTGATCAATCAGGGAGAGACACTTGGCGTGGTAGGAGAATCCGGCTGCGGGAAGTCGACGCTGGGAAGAACAATTATCCGCCTGCAGGAGGCGACGGACGGCCAGGTTCTGCTGAACGGTGAGGATATTACGCATGTGAAGGGGAGAAAGCTTCACAAGGCGCGCGAACAGATGCAGATCGTTTTTCAGGATCCGTATTCGTCCCTGAACCCCAGAATGAGTGTGGAAGCGACCATCACAGAGCCTCTGAAGCGCAGTGGACGGTTCCATTCCAAAGCAGAGCTGAACGATGAGGTTGACCGGCTGATGAAGCTGGTGGGAATTGATGACCGGCTGCGGCATTCTTATCCGCATGAGCTGGACGGCGGACGCCGGCAGCGTGTCGGCATTGCCCGCGCCCTGGCTCTGAATCCTTCGTTTATCATGTGTGATGAGCCGGTATCGGCGCTGGATGTATCGATTCAGGCGCAGGTTCTGAACCTGCTGATGGATCTGCAGGAGGAGTTGAAGGTAGCGTATATGTTTGTTACCCATGACCTTTCCGTGGTAAAGCATATTTCCGATGATATTCTGGTAATGTACCTCGGACAGGCAGTGGAAAAAGGACCTACGAAGGAACTGTTCCGGAACATGCTTCATCCGTACACGAAGGTACTGTTTTCTGCTATCCCGTCTACGGATCTGGATCATCCGATGCATCGGCTGCAGTTAAAGGGCGAGATCACATCTGCGATTGATCCGGAGCCGGGCTGCCGGTTCCGGGCCCGCTGCCCCTATGCGACTGAGAAGTGCGGGCAGCCGCAGCAGCTGGAGGAAATCAAGCCGAACCATTTTGTGTCCTGCTGCCGCGTACGCGAAATCAACGATCTGTGAGAATCCGGGGAAGGAGGCGGAGGATAAGGAATGGATGACAAAGACAGAAAAGAGACACAGGCAACGGAAGAGATAGCCAGAGAGTCTGAGGATATGGAGATTTCTGAGGAAACAGATGTCCTGGAAGCACCGGGAGAGTCTGAGATACCGGGAGATCCGGAAACACCGAGAGGTCCGGGGGCGCCGGGATTTCCGGGAGGTCCGGGAGCGCCGGGATTTCCGGGAGGTCCGGGAGCACCAGGGTTTCCAGGGGGTCCGGGAGCGCCGGGATTTCCAGGAGGTCCGGGAGGCCCAGGGGGACCGGGAGGTCCGCCGAACGGGCCGATTGAACCGGGGCATGGTCCGGTCGGACCGGATGGGAAGCCGCTGCCGTCGCCGATGGAACAAAAACTGGCAATCATGCACAAGGGACCCTGTTCGAGCCCGAGAATGAAAAACTGCCCCTGCGTGCGAAAATGTCCGCTGCACGGCCGCTGCTGCGACTGCACCAGGCACCACATTCAGGAGCGAAAGGATCTCTGGGATAAAATGGGTGAAGAGATGAGAAAGTCTACAGACTGGCTGCCGGAATGCCTCCGGCTGGCACAGCTGGGTGATTTTCGATAAGCTGGTTATCTGCGCCGTCTGGAGGCATCACTGATCCGGATGCTTCCTGGCGGCGGGACAGCATCGCTGTCCGTGTGGACATATTCTATCGCATTTTCGATTCGATTGATCGCGAGCAGACATGCGGCGGAAATCAGGAAAAGTACGATGGGCATGAACAATTTCGCAGAGAATGACTGATGAAGCAGGAGATAAAGGAGCATGACTCCTGCGGTCAGGACGTGCAGAATACTGCCGTATCTGGTGACAGTCAGGAATTGCTCATGATACAGCCTGTAGCTGTGAATATTCATTTTGCGGTCGGCGAAGACGTAACCAATCAACAGGATGACCTGGTAAAACAGAAACGGGATGCATAACGCTTCGAAGAGCGCGACGTAGCGCACATAATTGTAAGCGAGATCCCTTGTGCATCCGAATATGAAAAGAGTGATCACCGCAGCTGTAAGCAGAGTAAACAGCAGGCGGACAAGAATATACTGGGAAGAAGAAACCTGCTGGCTGTAGTATTTCCCGGTATAGACGCGGACGATTTTGCCTTTGCCATTCGGCTTTTGCACCATGTATTCCGCATAATCCTCGAAATTCTTATGGTAGGCTCTGTTAAAGAATCTTCCGCGCATGGCGGTATCTTCTTCCCGCTGCTGTTTATCGATTTTACTGATGCGATTTTTAAGATTATCTTTTATAGACATAACCGGATCACCCTTATTTCAAAAATTTGTCATTAAATATATCACCCAAAAACAGGCTTGTCAACATGGTGGTATTTTTATGAAAATAAGCAAACAAAAAGGAAAAATGAAAGGAGTACAAAGACATGATGAAAAAAGCAGTAGCAGTATCGTTATCTCTCGCAATGGTGCTGGGCGGAATTTCCGTTTCCGCAGAAGAGAGCAGCAGCGCAACCGTCGCGATGAATTCTACCCTGTCGACGATGGAGGCAAATGGGTTTATCGACAGCCTGGTGATCGGCGATTATGACTACATTGATACGTCAAGAAAATCCACTTATAACACAGACGAGCGTCTGGATCAGCTCACGGTCTATATCGGAAATGAGATCACATCCTGGACGCCGTGGCAGGCAGGTCAGGGACGCGAAGGCATTATCACTATCGTATTTGAGCCGCTGTTCTATTATCATGACGGCTATGAGATGGAGGCCTGCCTTGCAAAAGACTGGTATGAGGAAGATGATACGCATTTCGTAGTAGAGATTTATGATTATATCTATGATACAGACGGCAACAATCTGACGGCACAGGATGTTGTGGAGTCATTTGATTACTTTGTAGCGTCCGGTAACGCCAGCGATTTTGACTATTATGAGTCCTCAGAGGCGATTGATGACTATACGGTTCGCTTTACCTGGAAGGAGCCGATTGACAGTATCACGGCCCTTGCTACCATGATGGAGACCTCCGTCTATACACAGCAGGCGTTTAACGATCATGATTTCACGACCGACCCGGTTGGTACCGGCGCTTATTATCTTCAGTCAATGCAGACAGGCGCTGAGTATATCATGGCGGTGAATGAGGATTACTGGCAGACCGATGAGGAGCTGCGCGCAGAGGAATCTCTGCAGAACGTGGAAATTCTGGATTACAAGGTAATCTCTGACTCTTCCATGGCATACATTTCCTTCCAGTCCAATGAGATCTATAACTATACGATTGCTTCAGATAATATTGATGATTTCAAAGAAGGCGGCGTTTACTATGACCAGTACTCGGTTGTCTATGAAAAGGGCAGCGGACGTATGGGATTCTCCTACAACCAGGCTGGCGACTCCATTATGAACGATGTCAATATGCGTCTTGCTGTTTCCTATGCAATTGACGGTGACAGCATCGTAGCTGCAATCGGCTCCGATTCTTATATCTCTGTCTATGGGGAAGGCGGCGCCGGTGTAGACGGCTACAACAGCGAGTGGGATACACTGGAAAACTATTACACCGTTTATGATCCGGACCTTGCTAAGGAATATCTTGCACAGACCGATTATAATGGCGAGGAGCTTGTCCTGATCGCACAGTCCGGAAATGACGCAGACGCTCTGTGCTGCCAGGTGGTGCAGCAGATGCTTGCGCAGGTGGGCATAAATGTTACGATTGAGTTTTATGATCACGCGATTGTAGATACGTATCTTTACAATCTGGACTACTGGGATATGTGGTTCTTCAGCTGGAACGGCGATCCGATCTCACAGCAGTGGGGACGTCAGTTTGACATGAACAATTACTCTCATGGCGCGAATGAAGCCGGTATCAATGACGAAACTCTTCAGGAGATGATCGAGGAAGTGCAGACGGCGTCCGGTTACTCACAGGAGCTGATTGATGAGATTCAGGCGTACATTACAGAAAACTGCATGTCCTACAGTATGTATGGACAGGTGACCTATACGGCCTATGGCAAATCTCTGGCGCGTCTGACCACCTTCCACGGACATAAGAGCTATGCGTGGGGCGCATGTGAATTCTATCTTGACTGATCATGCTGACAAACCTGTTGTGTGCAATCGGTCGGAAAAATCGGCAGAAGGCACATGGAATCAGGATGAAGGTGATAAGTACAGGTAAGAAGTGACGGATTCCTGCCGGTCTCCGTTTTGAATACGGAGACCGGCAGGAAGGCAGGGGGATCAGGTACGCCTGCTGGATGAGAGAAGGGGTTCTTTGGCTGCGTTCCGCAGCCCTGAACTTATGATACGAGGAGACGATGGTATGGAAGAAATGAAACAGCCGGGGCCGGGTATGGAGGAAAAGAAGCAGCCGACAGAGGAAAAAGCTGCCGCAAAGACGTACGTGGCCAAAAATGCAAAGGGCAATTCGGACACGATTACAAGAGATTATTATGATTCGCTGGTGTTTAAGCAGAGGCTGATCGGCAGCACGGTCCCGAGTCTGAAGACCAAAATGTTCGGCGTGGAGCTGGAATCCCCGATTATGCCGGGGCCGGTCGGTTTTCCGAGTCCGAAGGTAAAACCGGAGATCTGTATCGCCGGTGCGGTGAAGCGTCTGGGAAGCATGATGTGGACGGGCATGGTCGGACCGGATCTGGTGGAAATGGGCGTACCGATTGTGGAAATTACGAAGCCCATTTCAGACGCGGATGAATTTCTTGCCAGAATCGAGAAGGGCAAGGCGAAGGGCTGTGTGGCGTTCGGAACGGATTTTATTCATGCCTTCGGCGATAATGGTTATTATGACACAGGGCGCAACGGGACGGTTTCCATGCGCTGCATGTCATTTGAAGATGTGAAGGAAGCGGTCAAAACGGCGGGAGATACGCCGTTTGTGATGAAGGGCGTCTTAAGCGTAGAGGATGCTTTGCTCTGCAAAGAGGCCGGGGTTTCCGCGATCGTGCTTTCCCATCATCATGGAATCTATCCGTTTGCAGTTCCGCCGATTATGGTATTGCCGGAAATCCGGGCTGCTGTCGGTAAGGACATGACCATTCTTGTGGACTGCATGATCCGCGATGGCTATGACGCGATGAAAGCGCTTGCCCTCGGAGCGGACGGCGTTCTGGTAGCACGCCCGCTGATGAAGCCGATCAACACAGAGGGAGAAGACGGTGTATACAATTATCTGACGGAAATGAATGATCAGCTGCGCGGCATCATGGCCCGCTGCGGAATCTGCGATATGCAGCATATGACGCCGGATGTGATTGTCAGGCTGTAAATAGCCGCGGATGAAGAAGCTCCCGTACAGGCGCTTAAGAGCCATTTCCTGCACATTTGGCAAAATTTTGGCTCTGGCTGATCTGGGGGCAGGAACCTGGGGCCGGATGACTCATCTGTGTAAAAATTGCCGGGAGATGAACCGATCTGATAAGAGGGAAATTCGAATGAAAAATAAGCCGATTCTTTCTGATATGAGCAAAATCAGCGAAGATATGATGGGGCCGGGAAAATGTAAGGAGTATAGCATTTACGTCGACCCTCACAGTACGCCGGACTTTGTAAAAGAAGAAAAGAGGCGAGTGATTCCGGCGTTTCCGATTATCTATGAGATCGCGGATCACACCTGGCAGGTAAATGAATTCGGCATGTCCAGCTTTTACGTGCTGGCAGGCAGGGAACGGGGACTGGTCATTGACTGCGGCTGCGGTTCCATCGACGCGAAGAGCCTGATTGAGCATCTTTGTCCGCTGCCGTATGATGTGGCAATTACGCATGGACATGGAGATCACTGTGGTTCTATGTGTCAGTTTGAGAAGGTATGGATTTTTCCGGAGGATATTCCGCTGATTCGCGATGGGTTCCGTGTCAATCAGCAGCTCTGGGAAAATCCGAACATATGGGGGTCATTTCCCGCCAGATATCCGGATGGAACGCCGATGGACGCTCCGGGCTGTACGGCGGGTGGGAAAGTATATTACGATTATACAAATCTGACGTTTATGGGAATCGATCCGGAGCATCTGCCCGAAATGCAGGAGCTGAAGGATGGCCAGGTATTTGACCTTGGCGGGAGGAGGGTTGAAGTGCTGCACATGCCGGGGCATACAAGGGGCTGTGCCGTATTTATTGATCCGAAAACAAGAATCGCATTTACGGGAGACTCCTTCAATCAGAGTTTTCGTCTGGCCGGCAACACGGCAGCTGAGAATGTGAAGCTTCTGAAGAAGCTGCAGAAGCATTGCAGTGAGTTTGACCGGATGTTTCCGGGGCATACGGCGGTCGGGGCAAATACGGCTAATTTCAGCCAGAGTCCCCAGCTGCTGCCGGATGTAATCCGGGCATACCAGTCGATTGCGGATGGGACGGCCGTTGTGAAGGAGAAGGTGCTGCACGGACGAACCATAAAAGTGGCAGTCTATGGGAAGGCGGAGGTTGCGCTGGATGAGAAGCCGCCAGAGGGTGAGAAAGCGCTGCCGGAAGGGGAAACCGCCGCAGAATTAGAAATCGTCGCTGGACGGGAAACCGCCGCCGGATGAGGAAGTGCCGCCGGACGGGAAACCGCTGCAGGATGAGAAACCCTGAAAAAATCCACAGGAATCGGAGAGGGACAGTATGTTGGAAGTATACACGAAAAAACAGTTAAGGGAAGGACTTTGGAATATTATGGAATGCCATCGCCCGGATGGCGATATGTCTGTACATATGTATCTGGTTGAGGGGGAAGAACGCGCAGCGTTGATCGATACCGGATTTGGCGTAGTAGATCATCTGCGCACGGTTGTGGAGAGCATTACCAAAAAGCCGATTGTCTGCATTGCCGCGCATGGACATCCGGATCATGCCGGGGCTGCATCGCTTTTTGATGATATATATATGAACAGCAGGGATGAGGAGCTGCTTGCAGGTTCCCTTTCCTATGAGAGACGCATGGGAGATGTGTTTGGACGCGAGGGCTATGACCCGGAGCTGAAGCCTTACTGCGAGAAGCATATCGTAATGACAGAAAAGCTGAATTACAAAAATATCGATCAGGGCGATGTGGTTGACCTTGGTGGAAAGAAACTGGAGGTATATGCGATTCCGGGGCATACCCAGGGCTCTGTCGCGCTTCTGAACCGGGCGGATAATTACGCACTGATCAGTGATGCGTTCAGCCGCCGCACCGCGCTGTCAACACTGCCGCCCGAGAAACGCGTGGGACTTACCGCGTATCGGGATGGACTGGCAAGATTTGCAGATGCAATAGAAGAAGATACGCTGCTTTACTGGGGACACAGCAATGTGCCCGTAGATCATGCGATTCTGAAGGATATGCTGCAGGCCTGCAATGAAGTTTTGGACGGAAAAACGGAAAACGATACGGAGAGCATAAACCGGTTTGCAAAAAGAAAATCTGCTTCCAATAAGCGGATGATGGAGCAAAGGTGCGGCAGCGTTTGCCTGGCATACGACGCCAATACACTGTGAGAAAGGAGATCAGAAAATGAACGACGGGAAATGCAGCAGTCCGGCGCCGGTGATAACCGCAATTGCGGAAGCAAGGCCGGAGGGCGCCAAAATTAACCGGGCAGTGATTCAGTTCGACGGAGAAGTCCCGGATCCTGCCACGATCACGGTGAAAGACCGGACAGTCCTTTCTGCTGCCGCAGAAGGAAATCAGATCATCCTGCAGCTGTCCGAGACGGACGAAGCGGCGGAGGTTTTCCCACAGCCGCCTCATTTCGGAGAAGGCCCCGGCGGTCCGGGTCCGGGAGGCCCAAATGGTCCAGGTCCGGGAGGACCAGATGGCCCAGGCCCAGGAGGTCCAGATGGTCCAGGCCCAGGAGGTCCAGGAGGTCCGGGAGGCCCAAATGGTTCGGGTCCGAGAGGCTCCCGCGGGTCGGATTCGCCGATGCGCTCGGTACGTCCGGTACAGGTTACCGTAACGATTCCGGGATATGGCGAGATCACATCCACACAGGCAGAGTGTCCGGTAATTGATGACTTTGTGCAAAATGAGTATAAAGGAATGCCATACAACCTCTTCTCCCCGGAAAACAGGGGGGATCAAAAGACCTATCCGCTGGTGGTGTTTATCCCGGATGCTTCGGTAAACGGACCGGATGCGACCGCGGCGCTGGTGCAGGGAATTGGCGCGACTATCTGGGCAGAGCCGGAAGAGCAGGCAAGGCGCCCATGCTATGTGCTGGCGGTTCAGGTGCCATCCCGGCTGCCGATCACGGGCGCCGGTTATACGACAACACCCCAGTTTGATGTAATAAAAGAAATCATCGATAAGGTAATTGAGGAAAATCCGATCGATACGAAGCGCGTCTATGCGACCGGACAGTCCCAGGGATGCATGTCTATGTGTGAGATGAATTGCCGGTACCCGGATCTGTTTGCCGCATCGCTGCTCGTCTCCGGGCAGTGGGATCCGGTTCGGGTAGGAAAGCTCGCAGATCATAAGTTCTTTATCGGACTGAGCTCCGGAGGAATGCGGGAATTCCCGGGAATGAATGCGATTACGGAGGAGCTTGAAAAGAATGGCGCACAGATCGCGCGGGTATCGTTAAATTACCGCGACGGATGGGATGTTAATAATGAGAAAATCCGTGAGGCGCAGGGAAATGCAAATGTTGTTTATACCGTGTTTGACGCGGCGACAATCTTTCCGGATGACGGAAAGGTACGCGGACAGATCCTGAATCACAATCGGGGCTGGGAACTGACATATCAGCTGGAGAGTGCGCGGGAATGGATTTTCAGTCAGAAGAAAGACTGAACAGAAGTCTGATATCGGAGGTAAAGGAATGGATGATGTGAAGTTAAAAGCAGGAGCAGGCAGTGCCGAGATTCATTTCCCTGCGGAGATGTTTCCCACAGACGGCCTTTGCGGTGTTCATGATGCGCCTCATGCGCGCATTTTGGTGTTGGACTGCGGCATCCGTGTAGCGATCGCGGCGATTGAGCTGGTGAATGTGCCGGATGACGCGATGGAGGAAAGTAAACGGATAATCAGTGCAAAAACAGGAACCGCGATGGAAAATATCTGGATTCACGCGACTCATGCAATTTCTACACCGCATGCTCCGTTGGATCCATCAATCCCGATGGGTCCCAGACCTGGCAAAAAGCCGAAGGGAATGCCCAAACCGGATGAAAAAAAAGGCGCAAGACCGCCGATGGACCCTGACGGGCCGAGAAAGAGGAAGCTGTTTATCGCGGCCATTATGCAGGCAGTGACCGAGGCAGCGGAACAGACAGCAAAAAGCATACAGCCAGCGGTGCTTGGATTTGGCTCCGGATTCTGCGACGTAAATACGAACCGGGATATTGAGACGCCTTTTGGCTGGTGGATTGGAATTAATCGGGATGGCCCGTCCAATAAAACTGCGAGCGTTGTGCGTGTAGATGGAATGGATGGAAGATCAATCGGTATCCTGATCAGCTACGGGCTTAAGCCGAGTGCAATTGATAATTCGGAGCAGGAGAAAAATACCAGGCTGGTATCCAGCGATGTTCCGGGTGAGGCATGTCGGATATTGGAAGAAAAATATGGGGTTCCCTGCCTCTTTGCTGTCAGCGCTGCAGGAGATCAGGTGCCGAAGGAGCAGACATGGGGAGATGTTGTCAACGAGGATGGAACGGTAGGAAAATATGATCTGGGTGTACAGAATGGTCTGGAGATTGTAGAGCGGCTGGGCTGCGAGATGGCAGAGGCAGTCTCGACAATTATTGACTCTGTTGTGTGCAGCGAAGAAGCGCCTGTGATAAAAAGAAGGAAATTTTCCGTCTCCGTACCATCCAGAAGCCGGGTTCCGGTGACCCTGACAAAGCAGGCGGTATATGAATCGGACGGCGAAGAAATCGAATTGGGCGGAGATGTTATCGCAATCGGGGATCTCGCGCTGGTAGCAGTAAAACCTGAGACGAATGTACGCACCGAACAGGAATTATGGGAAGTATCTCCCTATGCGCATACACTTTTGATGAGTATGGTAAATGGCGGGATGAAATATATGCCGGATCTTTCGGCTTATGAGCGGGTGACCTGGGAATCCCAGAACTCTATGCTGATGCCCGGAAGCGCGGAAAAATGGGTGGAAGCGGCCAAAGAGGAGCTGCTTGCCATGAAAAAAGGGGGAATAGCCATGAGTACATCGGGGAAGCCGACCATTACAGCGGTCGGAGAATCCAGACCGGATGGAGAACGGATTACAAAGGCCATTATTGAATTCAGCGATCCTATGCCGGAACGTGAGGAGATTGATCGTATTACGGTAAAAGACCGCACGATTCTTTCACGCGAGGTATATGATCATGCAGTCGTGCTGAACCTGTCTGAAAAAGACCGGGCATCTTTTTTGATACCGCCAATTGAACATGGCCCTGGAGGCCCAGGCGGTCCTGGAGGCCCAGGCGGCCCCGGAGGCCCCGGAGGCCCAGGTGGTCCTGGAGGCCCAGGCGGCCCTGGAGGTCCAGGCGGTCCCGGAGGTCCGGGTGGTCCCGGAGGAAAGGGACGAGGACCAAAATTCCCGGCCGTCAAGCTGCTGCCGGTACAGGTAACGGTGGAGATCCCGGGCAGCGGGACTTATGTCTCTTCCCAGAAAATCGAGCCGGTGATTGATGATTTTGTACAGGGACAGTACGGGTCGATTCCATATAACCTGTATACTCCAAAGGGACAGAAGCCCGGGGAGAAATATCCGCTTGTGATGTTTATTCCGGACGCGGGCGTGAACGGATCGGATCCGAAGATTGCGCTCGCGCAGGGGATCGGAGCGACGATCTGGGCACAGCCGGAGGAGCAGAAGAAGCGCCCCTGCTATGTGCTCGCCATCCAGGTTCCGAGAGAAATCGCGCTGACAACCGATGAATATACCTGTGCGCCGGAGCTGGAGACGATCAAAGAACTGCTCGATAAGATCGTGGCGGAAAACAATGTCGATCCGGATCGGGTCTACACGACCGGTCAGTCACAGGGCTGTATGGCATCCTGTGAGCTGAATTGCCGCTATCCGGATTATTTCGCGGCGTCCCTGCTGGTTTCTGCACACTGGGATCTGGAAAAAATGACGTCCCTGACGAAAAAGAAATTCTTCTTCGGTTTAAGCTCAGGAGGATTGAAGGAATTTCCGAGCTTTAACGCGATCACAAACGGACTCGCCGCAAAAGGTGTGCCGGTGAACCGCATCCATTTGAATTATCAGGATGGCTGGGAAGTGAACAATGCACGGGCTGCAGCTGTAGCACCGGCAAATGCGCAGGTGGTCTATGTTATTTTTGATAAAGAGACGGCGTTCCCGGATGACGGGGAAGCTCATCCGATGATACAGCATCATAATAGAGGCTGGGAGCTGACCTATCAGCTGGAGGCGGCACGGGAATGGCTGCTGGCACAGCACAGATAATATTTTCCGTCCTGTTTCGGAAAATTTGGATCCGCTTACGGGCTTATGGAAGCGGATCCGTTTTCTTTTTTCCGGATTTCCATACCGGAATCCAGAGGATGAAATTGGAATTGAGCCTGGAAACCCCGTTTTGCTATACTATAGGAAACAGCTTTAGTCAATTTTATTTTGCGCGGGGCGCGTGTGGCGCAAGCCACAAAACACCTTACGTGCCCCTGTGCATAAAAAAAGCAGTACAGGCAGTACTGCGGGAAGGGAGACATGCGATATGGAATATCAGGCAAGTGCCCAGAAACGCCTGGCGTGGCCATACCCGGTGCACTACGGTAAAGTGAATCAGGTCACAGTGGATGTACTGGTGATTGGCGGCGGACTGGCCGGCGGCTGTGCGGGGCTCGGAGCCGTACGCCGGGGCTGCAGTGTAGCTGTCGTGGATAAGGCGCCGATCAAGCGCAGCGGCTGCGGCGGAGCCGGGATGGATCACTGGAATAATGTGTTAAATTATGAAGGCTCTCCGATGAGCCCGGAGGAAAACCTGGAAAAAGGAAATACATCTGCCCGTCAGGGACACCGCGATTATATTGCAGTGAAGGGAACCTGGGATGCTCTGATGGAGCTGGAGAAGCTGGGACTTCCGATTCGGGACGTTGACGGCGATTTTACAGGGACTGCAACGCTGGATGAGAAGACGAATCTTCTGAAGGCTTACAATTATAAAGACCTGGTAGCGGTGAAATTGAGAGGCGGGCAGTATATCAAGCCGGTCATCTATGAAGGCCTGAAACGTGAGGGCGCACAGCTGTATGAGCGTGTGATGGTGACCAGCCTTTTGACCGAGGGTGGGAAATGCGGCGCGCGGGTGATTGGTGCGACCGGATTATCCATGGAGACGGGCGAGTTTTACGTGTTCAGCGCGAAGAGTACGATCATTTCAAGCGGCTATGCCTGTACGATCTGGACCTACAGTACAGAGATTACCGGAAACAGCTACCGCTGGGATCCGAATGACATCGGAGACGGTCTGGCGATGGCCTGGAAGGCGGGAGCGAAGGTCTTTGGCATGCACAAGGCCGGAAATACAAAGGCGGCGCATCCATTTGCGTGGCCGCGCTTTGGCGTAGGAAATCCGTCGAATACCTGGTTCCCATGCACGATTGTCGATAACAATGGAAAAGAAGTGCCGTGGGAGGATGCGGACGGAAAAATCCTGACCAGTATAGAGGCGCGGAACCTGCCGACCGAGCATCAGGCCTACTGCGGTTCGACCATCAGCGATGTCCTGAAGTCAGTAGCACCGCCGAACCTGATTCATGATCTGCCGGAGCGGATCCGAAGCGGCGAATTTGAACTGCCGCTGTGGGCGGATCTGTCCGCGATGCCGGAGGATGAACGCCGCTCGATCTGGGGCGTTATGATTGGAAATGAGGGCAAGAGCCGCTATACCATTTATGATTTATACACGCGTGAGGGCTTTAACCCGGATACCGATATGCTGATGGCGCCGATTATGGTTCCGGAAGGTTATCTGTCCGGCGGCTGGTTCCAGGGAGAGCCGAATGCCGCAAAGCCGTGGAGATCGGAAACCTTCGGCTGTCAGGGAGAACCGGCGGTGGACTGGAATCTGATGAGCAGTCTGGACGGACTGTTTGTGGCCGGCGCCTCGAGCGGGCTGGAGGGCTGCTCTTATGCGTGCTCATCCGGATTTTATGCCGGGAACCGCGCGGCTGAATTCAGTGACGGCGTGGAACGCGGAGGAATTGACCAGAAGCAGCTTCAGGCGGAATTTGACCGGGTATATGCACCGGTAAAACGCGCCGGGGATCCGAAGGCCTATGTAAGCTGGAAAGAGCTGTGGGGCGGTTCGGCCCGCGTGATGCAGCAGTGCTGCGGAGATTTTAAGACGATACCGATCCTGGAGCAGGGGTTAAGCTGGCTGGACAGCATCAAAAAAAGTGAGATGCAGATGACCTACGCGCGGAATCCGCATGAGCTGGCGCGCCTGATGGAGGACGAGAGCCGCATTACAGTATCCGAAATGTTTTTGCAGGCATGCATTGTGAAAATAAAAACAGACAAATCCGATTTGCCGGAGGGTACCTACATATTCAATCAGCAGGTAGACGGAGAGCTTCGGACGACCTACGAGGAACCCAAATACTGGCTGAAAGGGAAAAATGCGCCGACATATCTGGAAAATTACGAGAGATGCCGCGCGAAAGAGGTGTCCTGCCGCGGGGTACAGGAGCAGGAGGAGCCGTCCATGCAGAATTGCTGTGGGGCAGGGGAAGCGAAGGAGGGATTATAATGGAGACTGCAAAGAAGATGGAAGAGTTTACCAATGCGCTGGAAGAAGTCTGTATTGTCCCGAATCCCACCGGTCCGACGGAAGCGGTGAGCATTGACCCGGATATCTGTGTGGGATGCAATGCCTGTGCAAATATATGCCGGACGCAGACGATTATGCCGAACCCGGAGCCCGGAAAGCCGCCGGTAGTCGTCTTTCCGGATGAGTGCTGGTATTGCGCCTGCTGCGTGGAGGCCTGCAGAACGGGCGCTCTGCAGATGCATCTTCCGATTAATCAGCGTATTCTGTTTAAACGGAAAGAAACCGGTGAGATTTTCCGCCTCGGTCAGGCGGACGGACCTGAAAAAACGTATTTCAAAGAGCCATATGGCTGGCGGTAAAGGAGGGCGGTCATGGATCATACAAAGATTTTGTCGATTCTTGAGGAAGAATATGAGAAAACGCAGTCTCTTAGCCGGGGACAGCTGGAGACACTCTCGAAGCAGTATGACATTCCTCTTTCTCAGCTGGCCGGGACGGCTTCCTTTTATTCGAAGTTTCAGCACGGTAAAATGGGACAGGTTTCGTCATGCCGGGTACCGGAGCGTCCATTGCCGGGAGAGGTACGGCGGATTTTATCCCAGCCCCGTGACTATGAGGGATTGAAGGCAGCGTTGGAGGATCCGGAAGGGATTCTGGAGAAAATCACGGCTTCCGGTCTCCGCGGCCGCGGCGGTGCGGGATTCCCGGTGGGGATGAAGTGGAAAACGACAAAGGATGTGGACGCACCGATCAAGTATGTGGTCGTGAATGCGGACGAGGGAGAGCCGGATACTGCAAAGGACGGAGAAATCCTGCGGCGGATCCCTCACGCGGTGATTGAAGGAATGGCGATCTGTGCTCTGTGCGTGGGCGCAGAGAAAGGGTATGTATATATCCGCGCGGAATATCCAGAGGCGCGGAGGATTCTGGAGGACGAGGTAACCCGTGCCCGAAGCGAAGGATACCTGGGGAATCATATCTGCGGTACCGATTTTGCATTTGATGTAGAGGTTGTATTCGGAGCGGGTTCTTATGTCTGCGGGGAAGAGACCGCACTGCTGTCTTCGTTGGAGGGCCAGCGCGGCGAGCCGAGGCTGAAGCCGCCATTCCCGGGGGTGGCCGGACTCTTTCAGATGCCGACGGTCATTAATAATACGGAGACCATGGCGAATGTGCCGCTGATCCTGCGGGAAGGCCCAGAGGAGTACAGAAAATACGGGACAGAAAAACACACGGGGACGAAGCTTTATACCGTCTGCGGACTCGTGGATCATCCGGGAGTCTATGAATTTCCGGTCGGGATCCCGATCCGCACCGTTCTGGAAGCTGTCGGCTGTGACACGAAACAGATCAAGGCGCTGCAGGTGGGCGGCGGTGTCTCGGGCGGCCTGATTGGATCGGATCAGCTGGACGCGACGCTGGATATTGAAGGGATGGCTGCAGCAGGCGGGTCGCTTGGCACAGGCAGCATTCGCGTGTTCGGCCAAAAGGCGAATATGGCAGCCCTGTGCCGGGATGTGGCAGAATTTTTTGCGGATGAATCCTGCGGAAAATGTACGCCGTGCCGGTTTGGCACCGGTCAGATTGCCAGTCTGCTCACAGATCTCACAGAAGGAAGAGGAACGGCGGAAACAGCAGCCGAACTGCGCGAGATGAGTACCTATCTGACGGACAATGCGCGCTGCGCGTTTGGAGCGGCAGCCTCGACAGTAATGCTCTCTGCGATGCGGCTCTTTCCAGAGGAATTCGGTGAAAAAAAGGAAAACAGTGTGGGAGGTGAGGCATAATGGCAGAAGTAAAACTGACGATAAACGGACAGGGAATAACAGCATCGTCCGATGATACCATCCTCACGGCCGCCGCGAAAAATGGCATTACCATCCCGACGCTGTGTTTTATGAAGGACTGCAATCAGATCGCAGCCTGCCGGATCTGCGTTGTGGAGGTGACTGGCAGACGGGGCGTCGTGCCTTCCTGCGTGACGAAGGTGGCGGAAGGCATGGAGGTTCAGACGGAAAGTGAGCGGATTCAGAAGGCCCGGCGTATCACGCTGGATATGTTGTGCAAAAACCACCGCATGATCTGTGATCAGTGCAGCAGATATTCTGACTGCGAATTCCATGCACTCTGCCGGAGATACGGAATCAGTGAGCGCGACTATAACCCCTATGTCATGGATGCAGCTAAGGATGAAAGTGCGCCGCATCTGGTTCGTGATACTTCGAAGTGCGTTCTCTGCCAGAGATGTGTTGCAGCCTGTCATGAGCAGGGGATGGACATCATCGCGGTATTTAACCGCGGGCGAAACAAAAAGGTCGCGCCTCCGCTGCCGCTGGCCCAGACTGGCTGTGTCGGATGCGGCCAGTGTGTGGCTGCCTGCCCGACCGGAGCGCTGTCCGTGAAGGATGATACCGCAGAGCTTCGGAACATCATCCGCCAGAAAAAGAAACAGGTCGTAGCGGTTGTCGCGCCGGGTGTGGGTGAGGGCTTTGCAAAGCTGTTTTATGAAAAGAAACCGGAGGATCATCTCGGGAAAATCGCCGCAATGCTGCGCAAGCTTGGCATGAAGCGTGTTTATCCGGAAACCGCGGCGAAAACGGCACTGTTTGCGGCAGACCGCAGAGAGCTGGAGTCAAGAAAAGAAACCGGCGCCGCTCTTCCCCTGATTTCAGAGATGAGCCCCGCGATCGTGAATCTTGTGGAGAAGCATTATCCGCAGCTTAAGAAAAACCTTTCCGGAAAGGGAACCCTGCAGGCGATGTGCGCGAATCTGGCGAGAAAAGCATATGCAGATGAGAGCGGTATGCCAAAGGAGGATATTCTGGCGGTTTATATCAGTAATGATTTGTCGGGGAAAACAGAGCAGACAGACGGTCTGATGACGCTGACCACATACGAGCTGGCGGCAATGTTCCGCCGCGCCTCCGTCAGCCGGTTTACAGCGATGAAAGTGTGGCGCGAACAGCTGGCGGATGAGCCTCTGGATTCCCTTGCGGGCGTGCTGGCAGATGAGTCTCCGGATTCTCCTGCGGGGGCTGTGTCGGCCGATACGCTGTTGACAGATACCGTATCGGCGGATGCTTTGCCAGCGGCAACTTTGTCGGCGGATATCGAGAGAGAGAGTATCCGGTTGACAGTCGGCGATGTGAGCCAAAATGCTGTTTCCCTGTATGGTCTTGCAAAAGTGCGTGCGGTGCTGGACAAGGTGACAGAGGGTGCGTGCCCGGCGGATTACATCTATGCGCAGCCATACACGGATGAACAGATCCAGGGCGGTGCGCCGAGATACACCAGCGCGGACAGCCTGGAGCGTTAGCAGTCGTTAGCAGACCGTACAACCATCTATGCGTACGCTGCACATATGGAGGCTGATGATACGAAGTCATTCGGAATTCTCCGTTTGTGTCTGCAGACCCTGTGACATATGTGTATCGACGCGGCAAAAGTGTGTTTCCTGAAGAATAAGGGGAAATGCATGTAAGCGAGAAATACGTACATTTGTGTTTCTGCAGGATGAATGTATCTGAAAATGGGAAAGCGGTAGAATTATGGAAAAATTGAGAATCGCCCTCTGCGGATGCTGGGGGCATGCGGAAATGTTCGGAGAATTGCTCAACAGCTACGAGGAAAGCGAGGTCGTGGCGGTCTGGGACAATGTAGATGGGCGCGGAGAACGCATTTCGGAACACCTGGGCTGCGTCTGCGAGCGGGATTATGACCGTCTCGTATCGGATTATAGTCTGGACGGCGTTGTCATCGTGGCAGAAAATGCCCTTCATAAGGAACTGATATTGAAAGCCGTCCGCCATAAAATCAATATTTTTGTGGAAAAGCCGCTCTGTGTTTCTGTGGAGGATGCAAAAGAGATTCAGGCTGCCGTTCATGAGGCAGGCGTAGTCTTTTATATGACGGATCCGTTTGTAAGTGCGGGAACGATGAAAATGAAGAAACTGATTTCGGATGGCTCACTTGGATCAATCACAGCTGCCATGTTTCATTTCGGCTCCGCAAGCGCACTGAAAGGATTCGCAAATTACTGCAAAGAACAGACATATGGGGCAGAATCGCTTCGTGATGGGCGGATACATGGAAACGCCCCCTCGCAAGGTTCGGCGGCAGAACGATCCGCCCATGTAGAATCGCTTCGCGATGGGCGGATCTGTGGAGGTGTTATGGTGGACATTGGCGGGCACGCGATCCACCAGGCACATTATCTGTTTGGAAAGCCGGAAAAGCTTTCCGCTGTGCTCAGTTGTCTGACAGAAGAAGGCCGGAAGAAGAACGTAGAGGAGCTGGCTTTTGTTACCATGCAGTATCCGGACGGGAAGCTTGTCTCACTGGAATGCAGTTGGGTCAGCGGCGTGCAGACAAATATGCAGACCGTGTATGGAACGGCCGGAAGCGCCATGGTCACACTTGGCGGGGATAGGATGAGAGAGGAGCAGCTGATCCTGCAGACGGAGGCCGGCGGGCGAACCATCCTGGAGGGGGACGCACTTCCTCCTTCCCCGACGCGGCATGTGTGCTACTGGGTGGAAATGATGGTACACGGAACTCCGAATAACATGGTAGGCGTGGATCCGTTTAGCAATCAGGGAGTGAGCATCGACCACGCGGTGGAGCAGGTGGAAATCATCGATGCGATTTATCGAAGCGCGGCGGCGTCCGGCGCGATGCAAATGGTGTAGTTCGCTGCATCAGGGCTTTTATGGCCTGTCTGCGGTTCGCGTGTCAGGCAGTGCGGGGTGCATAAGCTGTTTCGCACAGGTTCTTAGCTGGTTTTGATGGCGTTATAGCCATTAATCCTTACATACCTTCAGAGAAAGCTGCGGCTTTTGAGTCCAGAGGTAGAACTATCACTTTACGGAACTCGGGCCGCGGCTTTTGTGTTGTATTTTGCACAGTCCTGCGCAGGAGATTTTCTGACTGGCGCTTGCCCGCCATTGGTATTTTCGTCCTTCGGATGAGAATCGTTGACGGGTTATTTGTATCGCTTTATTTTCTTTGAGGTCGTTTTCTCAAATTCTGTCTCGCGCACGGTCAGCTTATAGATCCGCTTGTAAAGCGGCGCAGTCTGATTGTATTGATCGACGAGCTCCTGGAGTGCGGCCGGCACGTCTTTGACGTGCTTTTTCTTTGCATATTCCAGATCCGGGAAGATTTCCGCTTCGATGAGGCCTTCGCTTTCGTGCACCAGAATTTCCTGTACGAGCCGATGCTCAACGAGCTTGTTTTCGAGTTCCTCCGGAGAGACATTTTCGCCGTTTTTCGTGATGATCAGGTTCTTTTTGCGTCCGGTCAGATAGACGAAGCCCTCCTCGTCCGCATAGCCGAGGTCGCCGGTGTGCAGCCAGCCATCTGTCAGGGTTTCGGCGGTCTCTTCGGGCATCTTGTAATAGCCCTGCATGACGCTGCTGCCGCGCACCCAGAGCTCTTCGTCGACGGTCTTCGCCTCGCAGTTCGGCAGAAGCTGTCCGACGGAACCCTTGCGGATGTTCCAGCTTAACGTCGTGCTGATGACCGGCGAGCATTCGGTCATGCCGTAGCCCTGCAGAATCGTGATGTCGTATTTTTGAAACAGATCCAGCAGATCCGGCGCGAGGTAGGCGCCGCCGCTGCAGATGGTGTGGAGCTGTTTTCCAAAGACCATGCGCTTGACAACCGCGGGGGGGACGCCGACCGTATCCTGCAGCTTTTTCGCCATGGTCTCGATGATCAGCGGCACCATCAGGATGACGTTCGGCTCGAAGAGCTTGATGTTCTTCGCCACGCGCATCAGCGAATCATTGATGCAGATGATGCTGCCCACAGAAAGCCCCTTCAGAATATCCATGGACAGGCAGTAGGCGTGGTGAATCGGAAGCACCGACAGAAGCACGGTCCGCTCCGGGAATTTCATATCCAGGCAGGTCGCGTTTTCCGCGAGATTCCGGTGCGTGAGCATGACGCCCTTGCTCTTTCCGGTCGTGCCGGATGTGAACATGATGGTCGCCAGCATATCCGGCTCCGGTTCAAATGTGCAGCTGCCCGCATGCTCGCGGATGAGCTCCCAGAAGGAGAGGGTGGTGAGTCTGCACTGACCTCCCGCAGCGGTGCTGTTATCGCTGCTGACACTGCAATTAACAGCACTGTTGTTATCGCTGCTGACACTGCAATTAACAGCACTGTTGTTATCACCGCTGGCGCTGGAATTGGCAGCGCTGCTGTTGCTACTGCTGGCGCCGGAATTGACAGTGCTGCTGTTGCCGCTGCTGCCGTTATGACTGCGGTTGGTATCGCTGCTAACAGAAACAATATCCTTGCCATCCCCCAGCAGGATCAGGTACTTTACCTTCGGGCAGTGCTCCTTCAGCAGCTCCGTCACGTCTTTTCTGGTGTCGTCCATCACAAAGACGGTTGCGTCCGAGCGGTCGATGAGCTCGCAGAGCTCCTCTGCCGGAAGCGAAGCGTCAAGCGGAACCGCGACGCTGCCGCCGTCCACAATGCCGAAATACGCGGCAATCCAGCCATAAGAGGTCGCGCCGGTCAGCGCGATGTGGCTGCCCTGCTCGCCAAGCGCCTGTATTGTGAGGGAGAAGCTTTCACTGTCTTTTTTCAGATCGGTATAGGTCTTCGCTTCTATGGTGTTTTTTGAGACCTTATACCGAATCGCGTCCATCGAGCCCCAGCGCTGCTCGGACTGTGTTAAAATATCTTTAATGGTAGTGCAAGTCATAAAAAATGTACTCCTTATCTTCTGCGCAAAGTTTTTCCGAACGAAGTGAGGAATTCATTAGCTTTGCTTCATATATACGTGCGGCTTTTCTCTGCAAGCCGGTTTTATTTGTCATCTCATGAAAGCCAATTTCGCCGGTCATTTCATGAAAATTAATTTCATCCGGTATTTCATGCAAATATGCGCCGGACAAAATGAAATCCGGCGCAAGGTTGTTTACAGCGTCTCCAGGTAATTGACCGCGTCCTGCACGGTACGGATTTCTGCGGCGCTCTTTGCGTCGACCTCGATGTCCAGATCCTCCTCCAGTTCGCCCAGCATACTCATAAAGTCAAAGGACGTAAGCCCCAGGTCTTCGATGAACCGGGATTCCGGCCGGATGCTCTCCGGCTCAACATCCACATAATTTCTAATGATTTCTACTAATTTTTCAAACATAATTCATTCCGCCTTTCATTATATGATACAAGAGACATGAGGCCAGGAATGGAATGCCTGCGTTCCCATTCATACTCTTTTGTCGCTCGAATCATTGTATTCGTATATAATAACAGCAGTCACGCGAATTCGTACAATACATTTCGCAGTCCTGTCCTTAGATAAGCTTCATAATATCTCCGACGCTCAGTCCCGGATTCTCCGCGCCCTTGAACATGATCTTGCACAGATAGTAATAGAAATATTCCAGCTGCTCACGGCTCACGGCCTTTACCTGGTGCTCGAAGCTGAAGTCCAGTCCGTTGTCTTCGGGACGGTGCATGACGGTCAGGTACATTCCCTGTGTGGTCGCGCCGTTTGAATACCATTTGGTCTTGTAATGGATGTCGCCGAGCTTGTCCAGACCCTGGCTCTTGAGCGACATTGGTTGATAGGTCAACGACATGGGCTCGTAGGTTTGTCCGCCCTGGTGCGGATATTTTCTGCCGCGGTAGGCGAAGTAAGCCACCGGGTCATAATTGGCATGGCGGAAATATTCGTTCTGCTGGTCGCGGATCAGGTACACGCCGTCCAGGAAGCTTTTGTCCTCGGAGAGAATCGTGCGGAACGGGAACGAGTGGATGCGTGTGCCGCCGCATTTCTTTTCCTTCAGCGTCGCTCTTCTGGCGATGGCCAGATTGACAGAGACGTCGTCGATGCCGTTCATTTTCTGGAAGTAGGTGCGGATGCCCATCAGGAGCAGGCACTGCAGCGATACATGATACTCCTCGCAGAACTTCATCAGCCGTGTGGTCGGCTCCTCCTCCAGGTGGAAGATGTCAATCGCGGAATCCACGGAATCGGAGACATTGACCGCCGCGCGCGCGTTCGGGTCGCCGCTGCGCTGGCGCTCTGCGTCCAGTTTGGCTGTGCCGTCAATACCGGTATAGATCGGTTCGGTTGTACTATCAATCAAATGCTCAAAAAATTCCCGGTCACGCTGCTGTGCCTTGCTGCCCGCCTCGTAGGCGAGGTCCTTCTGCACCTGTTCGATGTAGGAAGCCATATCCTTCGGATACGGAACGCCCTCATACAGAGAATTGCAGTACAGCTCGATGACGTCCTGCAAAAAGCCGATCAGAGACTGTGCGTCCATAATCCGGTGGTCCGAGAGCAGGTAGACGCCGCAGGAGCCGTCCGGCATTTTGATCATCACGATGCGTGTCATCGGGGAATCGACCGGTTTGAAAGGCACGCGCGTCCACGCGGTCATCGTCTGTTCCGCCTCTTCCATGGTCTTCTCCGAAAAATCAACAAATTCGACCTCCGGTTTTCCTTCTTCGGCGCTTACGACATACTGGTACCAGGCGCCCTCTTTGTCCTGCGCGAAACGGACACGCAGGGATTCATTGCGCTCGTAGGCCTTGCAGATGGACGCCCTCAGTACGTCCCAGTCCAGGTCATTTTCAATGGTCACACTCGTGCCGATATTCAGCACTTCTTTTTTCGGGCAGAAATTCTGATAGAAGAAATGGAACTTCTGCGCCGCCGTCAGCGGATATACGGGATATCCTTTTCGTTTTCTCATCATAAAATGGGATCCTCCATATTAAACTCAAATTTCAATTTTCATTACAGTTTCAGTCAATAAATATCCAAGACCTGACCCGGACAAGTCGGAACCGAAATTTTGCTAAAATGTGCCGGCAATCGCTCTTAAGCTCCTGATATTCCGGCGAAATGCAGGCTGCCCATCTCCGTAATCAGGGATTGGGGCATAGCTATGGCCTGCTTTTGGATTATGCAATATTTGCCTTATTTTTTATAAAACTGTCCAGCGCCTGCTCATAGGCCTCCGGATTTTTATAATAGCTCTCCGCATGCGCTGCTCCTTCGATGATCAGTTTCTCCTTCGGCGAGGCGCAGTTCTCATAGAGCTCGTCGCACATCCGGCAGGGAACGAAGGTATCATTGCTGCCGTGGATAAAAAGGATTGGCACTTCTGCCTTGCGCACCTCGACCGCCGCATTGCAGTCGCCGAGGCCGTATCCGGCTTTCTTCTTATTAAAAGCACTCGAAATCGGAATCATCGGAAAGGCCGGCAGGTGGTACATCGAGTGCAGCACGTGAGTGAAGACCTCCTTTGCCGAGGTAAACGCGCAGTCGGAGACGATGCCCTTTATCTGAGGCGGAAATCCGAGCCCGCTCGCCATCAGCACCGTCGCGCCGCCCATCGAGGTGCCATGCAGCAGAAGCTGTGCGTTTTCTCCGAGCTGTGCGATGGTCCAGTCAATCCATTTCAGCGCGTCATAGCGGTCCAGACAGCCGAATCCGATGTATTTGCCCTCGCTGTCCCCGTGCGCCCGCTCGTCAACCAGAAGCATCGACCAGCCCCGCTTCAGATAGTAATCGGACAGCCCGATGTAATCGCTCATTCCCTGGCTTGTGTAGCCGTGGAAGCAGATGACAGCATGCGGGGCGCTGCCGCGTCCGGCGTCGGCGGAATTCTGCGCCGTGTCAGCGCTGCCGGCAATGGCGGAATCCTTTGTTGTGTCAGTGCAGCCCTCAGCGGTGGAATCTTTCGTTGTGTCAGTGCAGATGTCAGCAGCGGAATCCTGCACAGCATCCGAGCAGTTGCCTGTATTCGGGAACCACGTTGCGTGGAGCCGGAGTCCGTCCCCGGATTGAATATAGACGTCCTCGTGCGGCTGCGCGAGCATATACGCCTTGCGCTCCTCAATCATTGGGAAATACTGGCTCCAGTCCGTGCCGGACATTTTCATCGTCCGATCCCGGTCTGCGTTTCCGCGGATCATGGTCCTGCGGTAAAAATAAGCGGTGCCGCCCGCCTCTGCCGCGCCCAGCAGCGCGAGCAGTCCGCCCATTGTTTTTAATGATTTCATTGGCATTTCCTTTCTGGCCGTCTCCGAGCACCGCTGTATCTGTCCGGCAGAAGGCGGCCCAGTTTACTTTACAGGAAGCTTTTACCTTATAAAGCTGTCTAAAGCAAATCGCTTCGTGTGGATATGAAAGGGCGCTTCGTTTGTTTTTAGCGTTTCCGGTCAATCAGTTCCTTAAAGCGCAGCGCCTTGTCGAAGTCGCCTTCGACCTTCAGCTTCTGGATGGTAAATGCGAATACCGGATCCAGCGTTCCCGCAGCCAGCTTTTTCAGCGTGTCCGCGCTGCAGGTGAACATCGCGTCGCGGTCAAAATATTCATAGGGCTCTACATACAGCTTTCCGTCCTTTACTTCGACATAGAAGATGCCGGAAGCCTCGCCGGTGATGTTGAACTGATAAGCAAGATGCTCCTGAATGTCGCTCACATCCGCAGCCATGAACTGGGATTTGATATCTGAAAATAATTCTGCGTAGGTCATGTGATTTCCTCCCGATTTTTTATGATGATCCTGCCCTGAGACAGAAGCAGGATTCCCCCTGTGTTCTTTACAAAAAACTTACATAAAAGCAATTTTCGACCACTGGTCGAGTTGAAACAAAAATAAATTAGCACTTTTTCGACCGTCGGTCAATCGTGCGGATTACCAAAAAAGATGCTCCGTGCGGCGCTTGTTCTGTGAAAAATTTGACTGTTCGGCCGGATTCATCTGTGTTATACTGTAAAAAAATCAGGGAGAAGCATAGCTGAGAAATTTTGCGGGCATCGCGCGGAAGAATTGCGCAGCAGCGAACGTGGCGGAATCGGAGTTGAGTATATGAGGAAGAAGCGATAACGGAATTGCAGAATGAACAATATGTAAGAAACCAGGCAAAGTACAGGGGAGAAATACGGAAGAGTACGGAAGGGAAGAACAGACATGCCGGACAATACGAACGCAAAATACAACAAAATTCTGGACGCGCTGCAGGCGCTTCTGGAGGAGAAGAGCATCGGAACCATCTCGGTGAGAGAGATCGCAGAAAAGGCCGGAATCGGCAAAGGAAGTATCTACTACTATTTTTCATCCAAAGAAGCCATCATGGAAGCGCTGGTGGAGCGCGATTACCAGAAGCCGCTGGACACGGCAAAAAGTCTCGCCGGACAGCGTGAGATTTCCCCGTTTACGCGCATGGCGATGATTTTCCAGGCCTGCCGGACCTCCTCGACGGAGTTCGGTATCCGCCAGACCTCCGATTCGCAGACGGAGGCGCCGGAAAAGGCCTTTATCCACCAGAGATACATCACGTACCTGATCCAGGAGCTGACACCGACGCTGACCGAGATCATTCAACAGGGGATCGACGGCGGCGACATTCATTTTGATAACCCTTCCGCGCTCGCGGAAATCGTGCTGATCGTACTGGCGGTGAAGCTGGACAACACACTCGTGCCATCCACCCAGGAGGAGATTGAGAACACCATTGTAGGGCTGATTTCCCTGCTGGAAAACGGCACCGGAAACCCGCCCGGCTCGCTGAATTTTCTGCGGGTGCTGTGAAATGGGAATGATATATGCCTTTCCAATCGTGTATGGGAAAGGCAGCGTCATAGCCTGTAGACGTTTTGCAATTATTCCGGACGGAACGAAGTAGTTATTGCCCCTTGACGGCCTGCACTTGCGTCATTATGATATAGTATATCGTAATGACGCAAATGGATGCTGCATAAGGTTTCCAGGCCGGAGAATAAAGCCTTTAGAGTCTGCGGTTTGCGTATAAAACGGCGCAGGATACATCCGTTATTTCGTCATGACCCTACGGAGGGAAAGGAATGTTCATTGGAAGAGAGAAAGAATTAAAAAGGCTCAATACCATGTACAAAAGTGATAAACTCGAAATGGCCGTTATTTATGGAAGACGAAGAGTTGGGAAGACGACCTTGATTAATGAGTTTTGCAAAGGGAAAAGAACGGTTTTTTTTGCGGCGATGGAAAATTCGGGTGAGCTGAATCTGGAGGCACTGTCCGGTGCAATTCTGGCCGCTGAGGCGGAAATGACACATAAGGCACAGAATACTTCGACGGATGTGCCATCTGAGACGGAGAATCATTTTGAAGCTGGCATGGCGCCATCGGCGGCAACGGTCATTTTCAGGAGTTTTTCGGACGCGTTTGTAAAAATTCGGGAAATGGCGTTGCGGGAGCGTCTGATTTTTGTGATTGACGAATATCCTTATCTGGCGAAAGCAGAGCCGTCGATTTCCTCGCTTCTTCAGAATTTTCTGGATCATCAGTACAAAGAAACCAGATTGTTTCTGATCCTTTGCGGTTCCTCTATGAGCTTTATGGAACATCAGGTATTGGGCTATCAAAGTCCCTTGTATGGCCGCCGGACCGGCCAGTTTAAAATACTCCCGTTTGACTACCGGGATACCGGGCGTTGGTTCCCTGCGTATTCCAATGAGGAAAAAGCAATTATGTATGGGGTGACCGGAGGTGTGCCGTTGTATCTGGAACAGTTTTCGCCGGATTGTTCCATCCGGGAGAATCTGTTAAATGGTATATTTAACAACAATTCCATGCTGTTTGAGGAGCCATCTAATCTGCTGAAACAGGAGCTTCGGGAACCTGCTGCTTATAACGCAATCATTACTGCGATCGCATCTGGGAAATCAAAACTGATCGAAATTGCGTCTGCCGTTGGAATGGAAAGCGGACTTTGCTCCAAATATATTGGAAATCTGATCACATTGGGAATTGTAAAGCGTGAAACACCAGTTACAGATCGTAATACAAAACGACCGGTTTATGAACTGGAGGATTTGTTTTTTCGCTTCTGGTATACATTTGTTCCGAAAAATATGGCAGCGATTGTCTCTGACCGATTCGAGAGAGTTTATGCCTCCGCAGTGGAGAGCCGCCTGTCGGATTATATGGGGCTGGTATTTGAAAAAATCAGTCGGGATTATCTGTTATATTATGATGAAAGGCTTCCATTTCAACCTCAGGATATTGGTCAGTGGTGGGGCGGAAATCCGGCGACCCATAAGAAGGCGCAGATTGACGTGGTTG
Source organism: Lachnospiraceae bacterium (assembly GCA_021199475.1). Taxonomy (GTDB): domain Bacteria; phylum Bacillota; class Clostridia; order Lachnospirales; family Lachnospiraceae; genus Choladousia. The sequence goes on along the minus strand of JAJQHZ010000019.1, from coordinate 21,440 downwards.
CTGTTTCCGATGAAGAGCGGAGTGCAATCGTTGGCTCCTGCAAGTTTCGGAATGAAAACATTCCTGCCAGTGAGTGGGAACGGATGAAAGAATATGCCAGCGCAATGGGCGGATTTGATAATTACTACTATTACTTGTTTTCCAAAAGCGGATTTGCAGAGATATTGCTGCAAAAACAGGACGGGGTCAGTCTACGGCTGATTGGACTGAACGAGATTTATGGATAGTAAGGAGCTGCCGCGAAATGATTTATCCATCCTGTACCGCCGGATGTGCGAAATGCAGACCATAAAAGTGTGAAAAATGCGCTTTTCACGCGGAATGTTCTGTTTAATGGACGAGGCAGCCATGCAGAGCAAACGAAGTCCAATAAAATAGAAAACGGATAGATTCAGACTATGAGCGGTTCGTTTCGTGAATCGTTCCTGTAAATACGGAGCATAGATTTCATATGGAAATAAAAACAACAACACCCGTCGGCCGCCTTTACCTCTGTGCGACCCCGATCGGCAATCTGGAGGATATCACCTTCCGCGTCATCCGCACACTGAAGGAGGTCGATCTGATCGCCGCCGAAGATACGCGCGGCAGCATCAAGCTGCTGAATCACTTTGACATTCATACGCCGATGACGAGCTACCACGAATACAATCGGATTGAAAAAGCACACACTCTGATAGCAAAAATGCAGGAAGGCTTAAATATTGCCCTGATCACTGACGCGGGCACGCCCGCCATCTCTGATCCGGGCGAGGATCTGGTGCGGCTGTGTATGGAGGCCGGGATTGAGGTGACTTCTCTGCCCGGTGCCTGCGCCTGCGTTACCGCGCTGACCCTTTCCGGGCTGCCGGCGCGGCGCTTCTGCTTTGAGGCGTTCCTTCCATCTGACAAAAAAGAGCGGCGAAGGATTCTCGAGGAGCTGCAGACGGAAACGCGCACGACCATCCTCTATGAGGCGCCGCACCGCCTTGTCCGCACGCTGGAGGAGCTATACGAAGCGCTGGGCGACCGACGCGCCACCATCTGCCGCGAGCTGACCAAAAAGCATGAGACCGTCTTCGCGACGACGCTGGAGAAGGCGCTTGCATGGTACCGCCAGAACGAGCCGCGCGGCGAGTGCGTGATCGTCATGGAGGGCCGCAGCCGCCGCGAGCTGGAGCAGGAAGAACAGCGGCAGTGGGAAACGATGACCATCCCCGAGCACGTCGCCCTGTACGAGTCGCAGGGAATGGACCGCAAGGACGCGATGAAACAGGCGGCAAAGGACCGGGGGATATCGAAGCGGGAGGTGTATGCGGCACTGCTGTAGACAGATCTGGCGAAAAAAAGCAAAAGACTGCGCCGAAGAAGATTTTGTACTTTATTGGTACTTTGGCTGATTTTAAAGTCACTTTTCTGAAAATGTGTTATACTGCTTTAAAAGCTTTCCAAAGTTAAGGAGGGATGGCCGTGAAGAAAAAAGTCGCTTTGGGGATAACGAGGTTTGAGGATATCATTGACAGGGATGTATTTTACGTAGATAAGACGCGCTTTATCAAGGACTGGTACGACAGCGCGGATCAAGTGACGCTGATCACAAGGCCGCGGCGCTTTGGAAAGACGCTGACTTTAAATATGGTTGAAACCTTTTTTTCCATCCGCTATCAGAACCGGTCGGATCTCTTTGATGGTCTATGTATCTCGGAAGAAGAGGAACTCATGGCCATGCAGGGCACGCTACCGGTGATTAACCTGAGCCTGGCGAACGTGAAGCAGGACAACTATGAGAGTATGTGCCGGGCCATACGGTTGGAGTTAGCGCAGTTGTTTGAACAGCATTCTTATCTATTGGAATCAGATAAATTATCGGAGGCAGAGAAAGAGAGTTTTATAGAGATAACGGCGCAGAAGGCCTCTGATGAGAAATGTATGAATGCAGTTCGGTTTCTGTCGCAGTGTATGTATGAGTATTATGGGGAGACGGTGCTGATTCTGATTGATGAATATGACACCCCCATGCTGGAGGCCTTTACAGAAGGATACTGGGAATCGGCTATCCGATATATCCGCCGCATGTTTCACGCTGCGTTTAAGGATAATCCCTATCTGAGACGGGGACTGATGACCGGTATTACGAGGATTACGCAGGAGTCCATTTTTTCCGATCTGAATAATCTGTCGGTTGTGACGACTACAACGGAGCAGTATGAAGACAGTTTTGGATTTACAGAGCGTGAGGTTTTTGAAGCACTGGAAACCTATGGATTTTCTGCCCGCAGGGAAGCGGTGAAGTACTGGTATGACGGATTTCAGTTTGGAAAAAAGGAGGGCATTTACAATCCCTGGTCGATTCTGAATTTTCTGAAAAGCGGAAGGCTGGAGCCCTACTGGATGAATACCAGCGGAAACGCACTGGTGGGCAATCTGGTGCGGAAAGGTTCCCTGAAAATAAAGGATGAATTTGAGACTCTGCTGCAGGGTGGTACGATTGAGACAGAAATTGATGAATCGATCACCTATGCAGAACTTCGTGGGGACTCAAAGACTATCTGGAGCTGGTTTCTGACGACCGGCTATGTAAAGATTGTGCGAAGCCTGATGGAATTTGAGCGCATTTCAGATTTGGATTATAAATGGATGTGGGGCTCGGATGCCGATTCGTCCTGGCTGCATGGCTCCGATCAGGATTCCTCCGGGTCGCAGGACACCATCGCAGAGTCGTCTCTGGAATGGGAGTATTCGGATGGACGATATGAGATCGCGCTGACGAACTTTGAGGTGCGGGTGGCGCTTCGGAAGCTGGTGAAGAAGTGGTTTGCGGAGTCATATGATGAGTATACGGAGTTTATCCGGATGCTGCTTGCCGGGAACCTGGAGGGCATGCAGCGTTATATGGAAAAAGTGACCCTGCGGACATTCAGCTTCTTCGATGTAGGAGGCTCTGCATCTGAAAGTGAGACGGCGGAGCAGTTTTACCATGGATTTACACTGGGGCTGATCGCAGATCTGGACCGCACTCATATCCTGACCTCCAACAGAGAGAGCGGGTTTGGCCGTTATGATGTCTCGATTGAGCCAAGAAACGGTAAGACAGACGGGATTGTCATTGAATTTAAAGTGTTTGACCCGAAAAAGGAAGAGACCCTGGAGGATACGGCGAAGCGGGCGCTGCAGCAGATTGAAGAGAAAAAATATGAGACGGATCTGAAGGCACGGGGGATCGGGAAGGTTCGAAAATACGGGTTTGCGTTTCGCGGGAAAGAGGTTCTGATACAGGAGGCGGGGACGGAAGCAGAAAGAGAGACAGATACGAAATAGAGTTACAATAAGAAAACAGAGGCCCCTTTTGTTAGACAAAATCCATCGTCTCATGAAAGGGGTTGTTTTTTGGAAAAATGTCATTTTTACCTTAAAATAGCCTTGGAAAAACGACAAAACCGAGGTATAATTTCACTGGAAAACGTACAAACGCTGCGAGGTGACATTATGCTGGCGAGGAAAATTGAAAAAGAAATCAATGACTGGATAGCCAGCCCGGACAAGGCTCTTCTTGTTTACGGGGTGCGTCAGGCAGGAAAGACATTTATTATCCGCAAGTGTCTGCAGGATAATGGATGCGATTTTGTGGAGTTTAATCTGATACGTCAGCCTGAGATCGCAGCTCTTTTAGACGGCGCGTCCAGTATCGATGATATGATATTAAAACTTTCTCTGATTTCTGAAAAGAAAATGGTTCCGGGACAGACCTGGATTTTTTTCGATGAAATTCAGCGGTACAGAGAAATTGTCACCAAAATAAAGTTTTTGGTTGAGGATGGGAGATTCCGTTATATTATGAGCGGCTCTCTGCTGGGTGTGGAGATTGCAAACCTGAAATCCGCTCCTGTGGGGTATTTGAAATCTGTCACCATGTATCCTCTGGATTTTGAGGAATTTCTGCAGATTTTTGATGTGAGCAAAGCCGTAATTTCCATGCTTTCCAAATGTTACGAGGAAAGAATACCGGTGGATGATCTTATCCATAAAAAAATCATGGAAATGTTCAACCTGTATCTGCTTGTCGGCGGGATGCCTGCTGCAGTAGAAAAATACCGGACGACGGGCGACATGAACGCGGTCATGGATGAGCATTTGTCGATTGTGGAGCAGTACAAGCTGGATTTTACACAATATGAGGAGGATAACCACAGGCTGGTGCTTACCCATATTTACGAGATGATTCCGGCAGAATTAAATGAAAAAAATAAGCGCTTTATGATTGCTGATATCCGAAAGGATCTTCGCTTTGACAGGATCCAGGACAGCTTTGTCTGGCTATGGAAGGCGGGCGTCGCGCTGCCTGCATTTAATGTGACTGAGCCGACAGTTCCCCTGATGCTAAATGAGAAAAGTTCGCTTTTTAAGTTATTTCTGTCAGATGTCGGAATTCTTACGACGCTTTATGGCAAGGCTGCAAAGCTGAAAATACTAAATAAAGAGCAGGATATCAATAAGGGCGCTATATATGAAAATCTGGTCGCGCAGGAGCTGGCCGCGCATGGATTTTCATTATACTATTACAACAGCAAAAAAATGGGAGAACTGGATTTTCTGATTGAACTGGATGAACAGATTCTTCCGATTGAGGTGAAGAGCGGAAAGAATTATGAGAAGCATTCTGCTCTGACACAGGTTTTGAGTAAAGATACTTACCATATGGAGAACGCAGTTGTCTTTACGAACGAAAATGTAAATAATAAAGGTAAGATCTCCTATCTGCCAATTTATATGGTAATGTTTCTGAAAGAGAAGGAAATCAAATTTGGCGACTTGTCGGTGGATCGGTTTCGTATATAGAATTCAAAAATGACTGCTTTTTCCAAAAGGGGATGTCAGGAAATACCATTTCGGATTTGCATACCTGATGCTATACTTGTCTCTAATATGGAATCACGAGAGGAGCAAGTGGCATGAGGTTTAGTTTACTATGTGCGTTTGAAAGACATGACATATTTAGAAGCTGGGCAGCCGGGAGATGCTGATATGGATGGAAGAATTTTCGCTGGTTGTATGAGTCACCGGCGCCGGAAAGAAGGTCGAAAAAAGCCGTGTCAAAGGTACTGGCCCGGACGAGCAGGTTGAGGATTACGCAATCATCAGAGACTGCACTGATGGCATGCTTTGCTTCCGGGGCAGTCAGGCAGAGGTCGCCGGTCTGCATGATGAGGGAGGTATCTGCGAGATAATTGGTGCACTGTCCTTCGAAGACATAGGTGAGTTCAAAGAAACGATGTGTATGAAAAATGCGGGCAGGTAGCGGATGTGACGGAGAACGGCAGCACTTACTATTACCTCTATATGGCTTTGGATGAGGACAGTGGAATTGAAGTAAAATGAAATGAAAATGAAGTGATATTGAAGTAATATTGAAACAGTGATGAAGTTGACATTGAAGTGGTCATGAACTATAATGGAAGAAATAAAAAGGATCTGGAGTGGTTCTATGTATCTGGAAGAAATTGTTCATGACATTCAATTGGAAAATGATAAATTTGAGAGTAAAGGTAAATTAAACAGAGAAAACGTGCTTGGCTGGCTGAAAAGCATCGCCGGCTTTGCAAATGCATCTGGAGGAGAATTTTATATTGGTGTTGAGGATAAGACCAATAAATTGATTGGTTTTGACCGCGCGTCGGCGGACAATGAGCGCAATTATTTCAACAATCAGGTAAACGAGCATCTGGTGCCGGTACCGCAGATGAAGCTATCGTTTATCCGGTACGAGATAAACAGCAACGAACGGTTCGTTATTCGCGTGCAGATTCCAGAGTCCATGATAAAACCAGTTATTTTGAAATATAAGGGCATTCCTTCTATTTTTATGAGAAGGGATGGGTTTACCAATGGCGCGACTTATGAGGAAATTATAGAGATGAGTGTAAAAAGCAAAAACACTCAGTATGATGTCCTGCTCTCTGATAAAAAATATGAAGCGGCAAATTACACAATGCTTCGGGAATTTTATGCTTCTCATAATGATGGCAGAGAACTGTCGGAAAAAGCACTGCAGTCCATGGGATTTTATAACGAAGAGGGAATGCTCGCGAACGGAGCAGTATTGTTTGAGGACCACTATCAGGAGAAAAAAACAGAAGTTCAGTGCTCCGTGTTCTCAGGGTTTACCAGGGGAAGTGAGCGGATTGTAACGGTGAATCGTTTTCATGGAAATATTATTTCGGTGATTAATTATATGATGGAATTTGTAACACAGAGGATGAATCACTCTATAATAAAACAGGGGAATACAAGGGAGAATATTGATGCGTATCCTCAAAGGGCTTTATTTGAAGGGGTGATAAATGCGGTGGCGCACCGGGATTATTTTCTTGATGGGACGCAGATCCAGGTGGATATGTTTAAAGACAGATTGGAAATATCATCGCCAGGAAGCTTTTACCGGGGAGAAAAAATAGGGAAAACGTATGATTTGCCTGGAATTATTTCAAAAAGAAGAAATGAACTGATTGCCGCAGTGCTGGTGAGCTGTAATGTAATGGAGGCTGCAGGCACCGGGTTTGATAAAATCATTGAAGAATACACCGGAAAGGGTGAGGCACATCGCCCGTATATTTATTCTACATCGGATCATTTTACGCTGGTTTTGCCTGATCTGACTTATCTGGAAGGAGTGGAGGATGGCAGCATTCCTGTACTTCTATTTGCACCTGTGCCGCAAGGAACGGTTTATGATGATAAGGTGCTTTCTTTCTGTTATTATCAGGCACGTAAGGCTTCAGAGATTGCGGAATATCTGGGAATCAGTAATTCCACCTATCTGAGGAAACAGGTGCTTGGGAACCTTGAGAAAAATCAATATCTCGAGAAAAATAAAGTCTCAAGGACGATGTATTATAAGACAAATTCCGATATGGTGACACTTAACTGAAACAAGCGGTCACTTCGCGGCCGGGCAGTGCAGGGAGGAAAGACTGCCGCGAAGAGCTTTTGGCAGACATCAGGCGATGTGATGCAGGATGAGAAATTCTGGTCAAAAATCAGGCAGACCGTATTGTGGAAGAACTGTGTGGCATAAAATAGAAAATAAAGACATGAGCGGAGTGCTGTTGTGGAAGACCAGAAAATAGATACCCTGCTGAATCTGGCGCTGGATGCGACAAATGAGGAATTGGAGAAATCGGAGGAGCTGGATGCCGGGTACAACCGGAAGGAGCGAACCTGGGAGGTGATCGTGCGCTACAGCGGCAGTCGTCAGGAATTGCTGGCGGCCTTTCCTGCGGTTCCCGGGGCAATGGAGAGCGTGTGGCTTTCCGGCGGCTATGCGATCCTGACCGGTACACGAAATCAGATTGAGGCGCTTGCGGCGCTTCCGCAGATTTTATTTGTGGAAAAGCCCAAACGCCTCTATTTTAGTGTGTCCATCGGGCGGTCAGCGTCCTGCCTCTATGCGGTGCAGGCTGCGCCGCTCGAATTGTACGGAGAGGGCGGACTCGTGGCGGTGATTGACTCGGGAGTGGATTATTTCCATCCGGATTTTCGCAGAGAGGACGGGACGACGCGCATCCGGGCGATGTGGGACCAGAGTGCGGTATTGGAGGGCGCAGGACATCTCGGACACAGGCCGACTGGTTTTGCGCGCGGCGTGGAGTATACGCAGGCGGAGATCAACGCAGCGCTTGCGGCGGGGTCACGCGAGGCGGGGATTGCCCTCGTGCCGGAGCAGGACCTGAGCGGGCATGGCACAGAGGTGCTCGGCATCGCGGCGGGCAACGGGCGCTCCTCCGGCAATCCTTACCGGGGCGTCGCGCCAAAGAGTGATATTCTGGTGGTGAAGCTTGGCACCCCGCGGCCGGATGGGTTTCCGAGCACGACGGAGCTGATGGAGGCGCTGGAATATGTTGTGCGAAAAGCGGAAGCATTTGCGCAGCCGGTGGCCATCAACCTGAGCTTCGGCAATGTGTACGGCTCACACCGGGGGACCTCTCTTCTGGAGACGTATATTGATATGCTATCGCAGCGGGGACAGAATGTGATCGTGGCCGGTACCGGCAATGAGGGAAACTCCGGAGGGCATGTCTCCGGGAAACTTACGACGGAATCATATGAAAAGGTTGAAGATACAACAAAATTTGCCGATGCTGACATACCTGGCATAGGAGCGGAAACAGCCAGTAACCGTGTATCCGGTTCTGGAGGAGAAGCCGACAATGATAGTGTAACAGATTTTGCATCGAAAACATCTGGTGAAAGTGCGGTGAACTTTGGAGAAGTTATTTCCAAAAGCATCAGTCGAGGTACAGATAATCCTGCGGAAAACGAATTCCTCATCAACGATTTTGAGACGACGATGAATTTGCAGATATGGAAGAACTACGCGGATGAGTTTGAGATTGCGATTGTACACCCAAACGGCCGCCGGGCGGGTCCGTTCGGCGGGGAGCTTGGCACCGCGCGTTACCGTCTCGGGACGACGACGCTGCTGATCTATTACGGCGAGCCATCCCCCTATCAGGTACAGCAGGAAATCTATATCGATTTCATTCCGGAGGCGGACTATATCGACAGCGGCATCTGGCGGATCGAGCTGACCCCGCGCCGCGTCATCTCGGGCGAATACTCCATCTGGATGCCGGATGCGCGTGTCCGCAATAACGGCACCCGTTTTCTTGGCGCAACCCCCGATACGACGATGACCATCCCATCCACTGCTTCGGGCGTGATCGCGGTCGGCGCGTACGATGCCCGGCTCGATTCCTACGCGTCCTTTTCCGGGCGCGGCTGGCCGGATTCGGAGGATGGCTGGCAAAACCGCCCGGATCTGGCCGCCCCGGGCGTAGACATCATGACCACGGCAGCGGGCGGCGGCTATGTCAGCGTCTCCGGCACCTCCTTCGCCGCGCCTTTCGTGACCGGAGCCGCGGCGCTTTTGATGGAGTGGGGCATTGTCCGCGGAAATGACCCGTATCTGTACGGCGAAAAAGTGCGGGCGTATCTGCGCCGCGGCGCCCGGCAGCTGCCCGGCTTCACGCAGTGGCCGAACAACCAGGTCGGGTATGGGGCGCTGTGCGTGCGGGACAGCCTGCCGGTGTAGATGGGAAGCTTTCCGGCGGTTTGCCTTCGGAATGGAAACGAACATAAAGCAATTTATGTTCCGAATTTGGAATATAAATTGCTTTTTTGACGATAATATGCCAGAATGGAAACATCAAATGCGAAGGAAACCTTCGGCCATAGAGGCTGCTGTCGCAGGAATACAGAATAAGTAAGAGAAAATATGAGAAAGCCGGGGAAAGACAGAGAAAGGATCAGGATATGATTATTAAAAACGCGGAAGTATTTGAGGAAGATGGATCATTTGTAAGGAAAGATATTTGCGTTCTTGGGAATCGAATTGTGGAGGAAGCGGACTATAAGGAACAGGGCCGCGATATTTCCGATGAACCTTCATTGGATTTCTCCGGCCTGAAGGCAATCCCCATGCTTGTCGATATTCATTTTCATGGGTGCGACGGGGTCGATTTTTGCGATGGGACGGAAGAAGCGATTGAAAAAATCGCCGCATATGAGCTGCGGGAGGGGATCGGCGCCATCTGCCCTGCGACAATGACGTACGGGGAGGAAACGCTGACGCAGATCGCGCGGGCAGCCGCCGCTTATAAGAATCGCGCGTGTGCAGCAGAAGCGTGTTCTACTTCCCTTCAGTCGGCACAAAACGTATCTGCTTCGTTCCGGTCGGTGCAGAGCGAATATCCATTGGACGCCCGGCGCTGTCCAGCGGCGGATCTGGTCGGCATTAATATGGAAGGTCCATTCATCAGCCGGAAGAAAAAAGGAGCACAGAACGAGGCTTATATTCACCGGCCGGACGCGGAGATGTTTCTGCGTCTGCAAAAGGAAGCGGGCGGTCTGTTCCGGCTCTGCGATCTGGCGCCGGAGGAGCCCGGGGCGATGGAGTGCATCCGGAAACTCAGAGGTCAGGTGGTATTGTCACTGGCGCATACCTGCACAGACTATGAGACCGCGAAACAGGCATTTGCGGAGGGTGCGTCTCATATGACGCATCTGTACAACGCGATGCCGGGGATTTCACACCGGATGCCCGGACCGATCGTGGCCGCGTGGGAGGCAGGCGCGGAGGTGGAGTTGATTGCGGATGGGATTCATATCCATCCTGCGGTGGTGCGTTTGACGTTTCAATTGTTTGGAGACGACCGTGTCATTCTGATCAGTGACAGCATGATGGCGACCGGCCTGCCGGACGGGCAGTATACACTCGGCGGTCAGGATGTGACGGTTACGGGAAACCGCGCGGTGCTGACGCAGGATCCGGACACCATCGCGGGCAGCGCGACCAACCTGATGGACTGTCTGCGCACCGCCGTGCGCTCGATGGGGATTCCGCTTGGGAGCGCGGTCCGCGCGGCCGCTGTGAATCCAGCCAGATGTATTGGAGTCGACCGGCTTTACGGCAGTCTTCGGCCGGGCTGCTACGCAAATATTCTTATTGTGAATGAGAATCTGGATATCTGCCATATGATACATAAGGGAGTCTTACTGTACTAAGGAACTGGCGTGAAATAATTTTGAAAATCTTTTACAAAATCTCCTGTTTTGTTTCTTTTTCGCGTGTAAAATGGAGCGCGAGGGCAAACGGGAGATTTTTTGCACAATTATTTTGAAAAACAGACAAAAAAATCATCATATTAAATATGGAAAAAAGCTGCTTTCTTTGCTAAGATTATGGACACTAAAAATTTAGAATTTATTAAAAAAATTTTTAGAAGAAAAACGCATTTTATTCTATATATCGGAATAAAATATATAACAATGTGCGGGATGATTGCAGCGGAAACTGCTTAGTGAATGCTGTATGGATGTATGGAATATAATGAGACACGATGCAGATCAGAAAGATCAGAAGTGTGATGCACTGACAGAAGGCAATTGTAATACTGCAGAGGAACTTCAGAGGAGGGGTTAAGATGTTCGGACGAAGGAGTGACAGGGTGCGGCCGGAGTCGGGATCAGAGATGCGACCGGGAATAAAAGCGGCGGAGAAACCCGGGTCAACCAGAAAGACAGAAGCAAAAAAGGAAGCAGAAGCAAAAACAGAAGCAGAAGCAAAAACAGAAGCAGAAGCAAAAACAGAAGCAGGCACAGGAATGAGGACAGAAATGAGAACAGAAATGATGGCCGCTTCAGAAACAGGAATGAAAGCGGGCCTTCGGGCGAGATGCCAGGCGGGAATGGAAAGAAGAAAAGAGAAGAGAAGCCAGATTCTCTTAAAATGGAGAAACAATCCGAAACATGATGAAACCATTGCTTTTTTGAATCGATATTCCCTTTTGTTTCACGCATTGCTGTCCTGCGCCATCTGTTTTGTGATCGAGTGGGTATCGAGGCATTCCTTTGTGGAGGCCTGCGCGTTCGTCATTGACCGTAACCTGGTCTTTTTGTATAACGCGTTTATCGTATGGGCGACTTTGATGCTCGTGTACATAGTAAAACGGCGCGCGGCGGCTCGTGCATTTATCAGCGTGTTCTGGCTGTTCCTGGGGGTGGTCAACGGTATTATTCTTGCAAACCGGGTATCGCCGTTTGGCTGGACGGATCTGAGTATGGTCGGAGACCTGCTCACGATGAAGAGCAACTATTTTACGGACTGGCAGGCGGTCATTGCGATTGTGATTGTTGTGCTCCTGTGCCTGATGCTCCTGGGGCTGTGTCTGAAAGGGCCGAAATTCGTGGGGAAGACGCATCGCTTTACCGGCGCGTTTTTTGCACTCGTGGTAATTGCTTTTATCCTTCCGGGGGTGACGGATGCCGCGAAAAGCAGCAATGTCCTGGCGGAATATTTTTCGAATCTGGCGCAGGGCTACAAGGATTATGGGTTTGTCTACAGCTTTACATCAAGCGCTCTTGATACGGGCATGGCTGAGCCGGAAGGGTATTCCGAGGAAACAATTCAGGCAATTTTAGCGGGCGAGGAGTGAAAACTGTGGTGAGGCGATGCACATGTGATACAGCAGGGATGTACCACACCGCAGGAGGAATGCTGACATAAATGTTATAAAAATGCTGATAAAAGAGTACTGATAAAAGAGTGTTGATAAAAATAAATATGCGGATTACATAGTTGACAAAACGGGCTGTCATTGTTGAAATATGGCAGCCCGTTTCTGGTTGTGTGCAGGGCAGGCAAGGTGTTTTGCGGCTAAAGCCGCACCCGGCCCACGTGACGAGTAGGAGTCAGCAGGCCGCCTCCTATTTGATTGTTTGCCTGGCGGCGCATGCTTCTGACCGGTGCAGGACGTTTCCGGTTTGGCGGTTGACATTTCTTATAGATTAATTTAAGATAGCGATTATAAATGAATCAATCCTTTATGGGTGTTATTTTGATGATTATCGTAAAAATATCATGAGCCATTGCAGAGAGTACCGGAACTGCACGTAAGTGTTTTCTGCGGTGGCGATGGAGCTTGAGATTGGAGGAATCCGAGATGACTTTTGATGATATAACAGCAAGGGTAAAAAAGATAAGCAAAGAGACAATGGCAGAAGTGCAGAAAATGAATGAGGTCAGAGGCCTTAATTCGCAGATCAGCGCGGAGAAGAAAAAGATTCGCGAAATGTACACGGAGATGGGGAAGAAGCTCTACGACCGCTACAAGGAGGAGCCTCTGGAAGGATTTGAGTCGGATTTTCATTCGCTGGATCAGGCGTTTGGAATGATCGAGGAGCTGCAGGGGCTGATCCGCGCGGCGAAGGGTGTAACACTCTGTCCGAATTGCAAGATGGAAGTCAGCGTGATGGAGCGCTTTTGCTCGAACTGCGGCTGTAAGATGCCGGAGGAATACCGGATTGAGATGGAAGAGGAGTCGGTGATCGAGGATAATGCACAGGCGGATGATGCAGCGTCTGAGGAACCGGAGATCGGCGGGGAAGCCGATGCAGAGGAAGGCGAGACAGCAGAAGATTTATCTGAGACAGCGGAGGAAGCCGAAGCAGCAGAGGATTCGCCGGAGACGGCAAAGGAAGCCGAAGCGGCAGAGGATTCGCCGGAGACGGAAAATGGTGCCGCGGCGAAGGATGAGCCGGAAGAGGCCG
>JAJQHZ010000019.1:0-8257 GCA_021199475.1 Lachnospiraceae bacterium | reverse complement strand
AAGGATGAGCCGGAAGAGGCCGACGGAAAAGTTGGTGTAGAGGATGGCTCATCTGAGACGGCAAAGGAAGCCGAAGCGGCAGAGAATTCGCCGGAGATGGCGGACGAAGCCGGGACGGCCAACGAGTGATCGGAGATGGACGAAACAAAATGATTTTTGAGGGAGATTCGTATATGGAACCAGATACAGGACTGAAGCAGCAGGAATTAGACGGACTGGTGGGAGAAATTCTGGAAAGCTACCGGAAGTATCCCGGAACGTGCAGCATTGATAAGGACAACCGGCTGAACCAGGCGGAGATTGTGGATATTCTGGAGGAAATCCGGTGCCTGCTGTTCCCGGGATTTTTGGAAATGAAAAATCTGAACCAGGACGCGATTGGCTATCATGTCGGGGAGCTGCTGGAGGACGTTCAGTATCGCCTCAGAAAACAGGTTGCGCGCGCGCTTTACCACTCGGAAAACGCGCCCCGCTGTCCGAAGGACGCACAGCGAAGAGCCGGGGAGATCGTGAAGGAATTTCTGATGACGATTCCCTCCCTACGGGCGATTCTGGAAACGGATGTTCAGGCGGCATATGACGGCGATCCGGCTGCGTTCAATACCGATGAAGTCATTCTTTCTTACCCGGGCGTCTTTGCCATTACGGTCAACCGAATCGCGCATGAGCTGCACCGGCTGCAGGTGCCGCTGATTCCGCGTATGATGACGGAGCATGCACACAGCCTGACCGGTATTGATATTCATCCCGGTGCAACCATCGGCGAGTATTTTTTCATAGACCATGGTACGGGGGTCGTAGTCGGCGAGACCACGGAAATCGGCGACCGGGTGAAAATTTATCAGGGCGTGACGCTCGGCGCACTCTCGACAAGGGGCGGCCAGAGCCTTCGCAATAAAAAGCGTCATCCGACGCTTGGGGATGATGTGACAGTCTATTCAGGGGCTTCCATCCTCGGAGGGGAGACTGTGATCGGCACAGGAGCGATTATCGGCTCCAATGCGTTTATTACGTCCTCTGTGCCGGCACATACGAGAGTCAGCATCAAGAATCCGGAGCTCCAGTTCAAGGGCCGGGTGAGCATGACAGAGCTTGGGCAGGAAGGCTTCTGGAAAAATAAATGCGATATGGCGCCTGAAAATGCAGCGGACGGCATGGATATGGCGACGCTGATCTAATGGATGGTTATAAAAGGATTCTCATATCGAAAAAGAAACAAACGGCAGATGTTGTCCTGGATGAAGCAAGTGCGGATGCCGGAAGAAGATTCTGTTACCTGAGTTTTGGGATATTGTAATGCAGGCATTATGGACCAGAGCCAGGTATTTGCAGGATATAGTACACGGAAATCAATTCTGACCAGATAAGGAGGAGTACTTTTATGGAAAAAGAACAGAACAGGAAACAACAGGAAGCATCGGAAGCTCTCCCGCAGGAGAAGCAGCCGGACACTCCGAAGGAGGCCTCCGCAGAACCAAAAGCAAAGCTGAGCGAGACCTGGGCACAGGACACCATTGCAGACATTGACGAGTTCATTGAATCGCAGGGAATTTATCTGCGGCAGTGACTTTGGCTGTTTGAATTTGAACAGGAATAATCGGGGCGGCTTATGTACACTGCAGAAGCTGTCCTGCTGGTGGAGGAATGATGTTTATGAAGAGAATCATACTGGCGTCCGGCTCTCCGCGCAGGCGGGAGCTGCTTTCACAGACCGGGCTGGAGTTTGAGGTCATTCCCGGCGAGGTGGATGAAGACGCAGTGGTCAGAGATTTGCGCGGGCAGATGAACGCGCAGGGGGAATCCGATTGCCCGGATGGTCCTGAAGCAGGGAATCCGGGGTATCCCGCTGAGGTCGTCAAGGCGCTTTCCCGGAGCAAGGCGGAAGCGGTAGCAGCGCAGATTCCGGAGGGAATTGTGATTGGCTCCGACACCATCGTCTGGGACAATGAGATCCTCGGAAAGCCGAAGGACCGTGCGGATGCATACCGGATGCTCCGGCAGCTTCAGGGGCGGGTGCACTCGGTATTCACAGGCGTTACGGTGCTGGTGAAGGAGGGAGCTGATACCAAAAAGCATACCTTTTTCTGCGAGACGAAGGTCGACGTCTATCCGATGACGGAAAAGGAGACAGAGGACTATCTGAACACCGGCGAGGCGATGGATAAGGCGGGTGCCTATGGCATCCAGGGAGCATTCGGCCTGTGGGTAAAGGGAATCGAAGGAGATTACAACAGCGTGGTCGGGCTTCCGCTCTCCGCACTCTGGCAGGTACTGAAAATGTATGTCTGAAAATCAGACATGCGGCAGTGCGTACCTTGCGCTGCCGCATGTTTCGTGCACACGATAATCTTAGGATCTGTCGCGAAATTATATGCCCATCTTGCACTGCCTGACGGGTGAATCGCTGGTCATAAAAACCTCGACCCAGTTATGTGTCATCTTCATAATACACATCCACCAGAAACAGAGCCTGCGGCGGAGCGGTGAATCCCGCGAGGGAGCGGTCATTATTCTCCAGCGCCAGTGTGATCTGGGAGATTCCCCGGTCGCCCATGCCGATCTCGATCAGGGTGCCGGTCAGGATCCGGACCATATGATAGAGGAAGCCGTCCCCGTGATAGCGGATGTACAGAATGCCGTCCGTCTGCTCGAAGGAGATGTCGTAAATCGTGCGAACCGTGGATTTTTTCATCTGGCGGTTCGCGCAGAAGCTGCGGAAATCATGCGTCCCGATCAGGTATTTGGCCGCTTCCTGCATGCGCGGCACATTCAAAGGCTCTTCTACCCGGTACAGATACCGCCGGTCGAAAATATGAGCGACCTCTCCGCAGTCGATGCGGTATTCATAGAGTTTGCCCGAGGCATTCAGCCGTGCGTGGAAGCGCTCATCCATTTTCTGTACGGACAGGACACGGATGTCCGCGGGCAGATAGTCATTGAAGTAAATCTGAATTTCCTGGCAGGAATACCGGCTGAGCACACGCGGGATCCGGTAATTCGCGATCTGGCGCAGCGCGTGGACGCCGGCATCCGTCCGCCCGGAGCCGTTCAGGTCAATCGGCTCCCCGTACAGATGCTCCAGAATCGTCTCCAGCTTTTCCTGAATGGTATTTGAAGTATTGCCCTGCCGCTGCCAGCCATTGTAGCGGGTACCGTCATACTGAAGAATCAAAGCAAAATTAGCCATTTGAGGTCCTTTCTTTTATGCCAGATAAAAACTCCGGGAACGATTGCGCCCGGTCTTTCCTGAATTCGACTGTCTCTTCTGTATTCTACCTCATTTCCTGTAAAATTGCTATTTGTTTTTGCTGCTTCCTGCAGAATTGTTTCTTCCGGAATGGTTACGAATTCATAAAGAATTCATAAGGAAATCTTTCATAACGGGGCTTGCATTTTTGAAGGCTTTCCCCTATACTAGGAACAGACATTTTTAGTAACATGATTTGTAACAGTTCAGAACAGAATCAAAATGAAGGAAGCCTGAGGCTTGCTGTTCTGAGGAACAGATATTATTTTTTGAGGAGGCACCATGAAAAAATGGAAATCGGTACTTGCGGGTTTGCTGGCGCTATGTCTGCTGCTTCTGGTACCGTCCGTCTGTATTTTTGCGGAGGAGGAAGCGGCCGGGGAAGAGACAGAGCCGGTGATTCCGGACTCTTATTATTATGCAATAGAGTCAAATGATATTGAGGGATGGCCGCAGGGGCCGCAGATTGAATCGGCATCGGCAATTGTCATGGATATGGATACCGGGACGATCCTGTACAGCAAGCAGGCGACCGAGAAGCAGTATCCGGCCAGTATTACCAAGATTATGACGACCCTTCTGCTGATTGAGAACTGTGATCTGGACGACACGATTACGTTCACCGAGGTTGTCTATGATATCGAGGAGGGGAGCACGCATCTAGGCATCCAGCCGGGGGAGGAGATGACGCTGCGCGATTGTGCATACGGCATTATGCTTGCGTCCGCGAATGATATCGCGAATGGCGTCGCGGAGTACATTGCCGGGAGCGTCAGCGCGTTTGCTGATATGATGAACGAAAAAGCGGAAGAGCTGGGATGTGTGAACACCCACTTTTCGAACCCGCATGGACTGTACAGCGATGATCATTACACCTGCGCTTATGATATGGCGCTGATCGCACAGGCGGCTTATGAGAATGAGACCTTTCGGGAGATCTGCGGGACAACGGAATATATTATCCCGGAGACGAATCTCTCCGGCGAGGACCGCTCATTCCTGAACCATCATCAGATGCTGCAGTCTGACTCGGAATATTATCAGGAGTGGTGCACCGGCGGCAAAAACGGATACACCTCGCAATGCCTGAATACGCTGGTGACATATGGCTGCAAGGATGGCATGAATCTTGTATCCGTGGTGCTCAGAGTGAACGGTGCGGGCAAGGCTTATGCAGAATCCACAGAAATATTGGAATATGGGTTCGAAAATTTTTACACAAAAAAATATGAGAATATTAGTTCAAAATCCACTTTTTATGATATAATGGGTCTGGACTATGTCGGCACTGCCTCAAAATTTCTCTCACCTGTCTGGATGAGGGTGCCTCTTGAGAATTGCAGTGTGCATATCACGCTTCCGAATACCGCAGCAGCGGAGGATATCACGTATACGGTGACAGAGGCGAATGGCAGCACAAGGACCTTTTCATATGAATACAATGGACAGCCGGTCGGGACGGCGACTGGTAAATTAAATACATTATTTGTTCCGGCTTCAACGAAATACCCCGTAGGGACCGGGACGGCAGCGACACAGGAGACATCGTCAGAGGACAGCATCCAGATTGAGGGACTGGATGAGGTGCTTGATCAGGCGGCTGTGGTTCTGAATGAAGGATACCAACTCCTTACAGATTACACGGAGGAGCATTTCTTTACCGTACTGGCAGCTGGCGTCGTGTTGCTGATCATCGTTGTTGTTATCATTATTGTATTGATTTTCCGGGCTACAGCCGATGCACGGATCAGGCGCCGAAGAAGATTGGAGGAGGAGGAACGAAAGAAAAGAGAAGAAGAGATCGAGCAAATGACGACCGCTGAGATTGAGGCGGAGCTTAGGGCGGTTATGGAGCAGGAGCGTCTTCGAAAGGAAGAGGAGGAGCGCGCTGCCGCCGAGGCGGAAAGGGCCGCCAGGGAAGCCGAGGAAATGGAGTGGAAGGCACGCGAGACGGAGCGCCTGATTGACGAGCTGGAGCAGGAGCGTCAGGAACGCATTTCTTCGCAGGAAAACAAGGGCGTATAATAATTAATTTTAAGAAGGGATGGATAAAAGATGAACTGGGTTGCACCAATCAAAGACGAAGAAACATTGGAAAAATTCAAACAGAAGCTGCGCGAGATGGATGATAAGTATTATATCATGTTTGAAATCGGCGTAGGCACCGGGCTTCAGCTGCAGGAAATCCTTAAATTCAAGGTGAAGGATATCCGCGGGAAGGACAGCATTGAAGCCAGCATCGGAACAAAGAATATTAAACGCACGTTTCAGATTCCGGAGGACCTGCAGGAGATCATTATGAAGTTCACCGAGGGCAAGGATCCGGATTCTTATCTGATTCTGGGACATGCCAGCTCCCCGGCACCGCTGTCCAGAGAGCAGGCGTACCGTGCGTTAAAGAGCGCAGGCAAGAGCATGGGACTTGCTTCCATTGGCGCGCAGACGATGCGTAAGACCTTTGCATGGCGCTATTATAAATCGACCGGAGATATTTATTATCTTCAGAACCTGCTGAATCATGCGTCACCGTCGATCACCTATCGCTACATCGGCGAGAAGCCGAACGTAGAGGTTTATCTGAAGAAGATGACGCCGGAGGAGAACGAGCGGAGCCGTTATCTGCTCTACAAGGATGGCAATGGGAAAAAGAGAATTGAGGCGCTTCAGTCTCTGCTTGCTGAGATCGGCGAGGAGATGGATAATCCGCTGAATAACGACGCTTACTACGGCAAGGTCGACTGCCTCCTCAAGGAGATGGAGGAGCTGGTAGCGAACTTTAAAGAGACGAAATAAGGCGGAATCCGTGTTGGCATGCACAGAATCTGACGGAGCCGCGGTTTGGCCCGGCAGGCAAAGAACGGAAGCGCGTGCGGAACGGAATATAGAATAAAAGGAAGCAGGAGCGATGGCACTTTTGAAGATGCAGGCTCCTGTTTTTTTATGCGCAGAGCCGGGCAAGGCATATCCCGTGCGAAGCGTGGGATGCCACCCGGCGAGGGCGTATTGCGGCTAAAGCCGCACCCGGGTCTACGCTCCGCTCTCCGCTGCCGCTCCGGTCGTTGCTAAGCGTCTGCCACTGGCAGACAGCAACGGTCGGCGAATATCCCGTCCAATGGACGGGATGCCACCCGGCGAGGGCTAAACGGATGTCCAATGGACATCCAGCGCCGCGCGGGTTTATTCTTTACTGTGCATGCCGGTGCAGCCGGCGTTTTACCCGGAGCACCTCTTTTCTCTCGCGTATTTTGCGGGCGTCCTCCTCAGAAATCAGCTTCGTGGTTTTGACCGCGTAGGTCATGCCGGACGGATTCTGACGCAGGCGGATTTTTCCCTTTACGAAACCGTGCTGCGGGCACCAGGCCAGACAGAACTGGTTGTGGCTTCCTGCGGAAAACCAGCGGATTTTTCTCTGGACATTTTTCCCGCAGGAGGGGCAGCGCATGGAGGTAACGACCGCATCCTTCATCGCCTGATTCCTCGAGGGAAACAGCTTCGAGACAAATTTGTCGTATGTTTTGTAATGAAGAAAAATCTCTTCCTTTCTGGTATGCGGCGTGCGGAAATAGTCAACGGACGAGCTTTCACGAATCTGTTCCTCCGACAGCTGCTGCATGACCAGCGAGGTGTAGATGGCATCGCTCAGGGCGGAATGGAAAGCGATTTCCTTTGGTATGTTCAGGAAATCAACGGCATATTCCAGCGATTTGCGCGACTTCCGGTCCTCATATACGATGCTGAAAATCTTCTGAATATCAAAATACATCAGAGGAAACGGGAAGGGGGATTCCATGTGGTAATATAACTTATCGGAAGGAGAGGACGCTTGCGTACTCTCACCCGATAAGTTAACGACAGAATCGTAAGATTCTGGAGAATTATGCGAAGCGCTTTTCTTCGCATGATAGGACAGATTCCGCTGCAGCTCGGTCAGGTCCGCAGACCCCCAGGTGCAGAATTCGGGCGCACCGTCCGCACCTTCTCCATGAAAGCACCAGTCAAAAAACGAATTTGCCACCTCCGGAAACGTTCTGGCATTCGCAAAATCCATCGCACGCAGAGCGACAATTTCCTTTGTCCTGAAATGCAGCGAGGTATAGACTTGGGGCTTTACGATTTCGCGGAACTGCCCGGTAATCTGATGAGACGCGTCAAGCCGCACCGCGCCGATTTCTATAATTTCGAAAGGAAGTGCTTTGTCCTCCCTCGCTTTCCCGGCGGGGCATTGGTTCCACTCCAGGTCCAGTACGATGTAATTCATGGATATCTCCTTTCCGTCACGGATTGCCGTTCGGCACACGTTCCCTACTATAAACCAAAACACGACGCATTGCAAGCCTTCGTCAATCTGTACATAAAATTTGAATAATTTCGTCGATTTGCTGTTTTTTGAAAAACGGGGAAAATATCGTAAGCAGAACTGCCAACAAGGAACGGAAAAGTTTGTACAGTTGTGGTATGGCAAAAAATCCGGAGATTTAGTATACTAAAGCCACTATTAATCACCGCGCAAATAAATGAGTAAAGCAGATTGGGCCGGGAACCGGAAGGGTTTCATGCTGACGGGTTGTTTCCGGATACGCATGGCAGATTCTGTTACATAATGACGCGGTACACAACGAATCAGGGAGGATTCTAAAATGGCAAGTTTAAGCTTATCCCATATCAACAAAACCTATCCGAACGGGTTTGAAGCAGTAAAAGACTTCAACCTTGAGATCGAGGATAAGGAGTTTATCATCTTCGTAGGACCGTCTGGATGCGGAAAATCTACCACGCTTCGTATGATTGCAGGTCTGGAAGAGATCACCGCCGGCGAGCTGAAGATCGGCGACAGAGTCGTTAATGACGTAGAGCCGAAGGACAGAGATATCGCGATGGTATTCCAGAGCTACGCTCTGTATCCGCATATGACAGTATATGATAACATGGCATTCAGCCTGAAACTGAGAAAGGTTCCGAAGGATGAGATCAAGAAGATGGTAACGGAAGCTGCCAAGATCCTTGACCTGG
>JAJQHZ010000150.1 GCA_021199475.1 Lachnospiraceae bacterium | reverse complement strand
TTTACAAGGGATTCCACCTCTTTTCTAATCTCAAAGTGTCGAAAACGGGATTGTATAACACTCAACACGATTCGTCAAGCGCTATTCGTTGCTTTTTGTTGGTTTTTCTGGAATTTTTGTGTTGTTTTTGTTGGTTTTCGCCTCAGCCGCCAATCTGGCAGTCCAGCGGGCACACGGCATGGACCGCTTTTTTCAGCGTATCCATATGCTCCGCGGTCGGCGGCAGAATGTCGCGCATCAGATAGTCCCGGCCGAGCCCGTCGTATTTATCCTGACCGAGCCTGTGATAAGGGAGCAGATGGATTTTCTTCACACCGGGCAGCGTAGCCGCGAACCGGGCGATGTCCTGAATCTCCTCCACCGTATCATTGAAGGTGGGAATGACCGGCACCCGGATGACCAGCTGTGTTTTCCCGGAAAGCGCCACCTTTCTGGCATTCTCCAGCATCAGGGCGTTGTCCCTCCCGGTAAATTCCCTATGCTTGTCCCCGTTCATGTGCTTGATATCCATCAGATACAGATCCAGCCACGGCAGGATGTTCTCAATCTTGTCCCAGGACGCGCAGGCCATACTCTCGATCGCGGTATTGATTCCATGCTCCTTCGCCGCCCGCAGCAGAGCCGCGGTGAATTCCGGCTGGCAAAGACATTCCCCGCCGGACAGCGTCATGCCGCCGCCGGACCGGTAATAATAGGGGCGGTCCTGCTCAACCTCCGCAAGCATTTCGCGTACCGTCACATCGCGGCCAATCGTTTTGTCCACGCCCTGTACTTTCATGGTCTGAATGCGGTACTCCTGCGACTCCGGATTGCAGCACCAACGGCAGCGAAGCACGCAGCCCTTGATGAACACGATGGTGCGGATCCCCGGCCCGTCGTGGATGGAATACCGCTGAATGTCAAAAACCCGTCCGGTCGTGTCGAGGTAACTCATGTCGTATCCTTTCTTTAGAACCCCTGCTCAGTACGGTTGATGATGTCGTCCTGCAGCGAGCGGGAAAGCGTTGTAAACAGTGCGCTGTAGCCAGCGACACGCACCACCAGCTGCTTATAATTCTCCGGATGCGCCTGCGCGTCGAGCAGCGTCTCGCGGCTCACCACATTGAACTGCATATGCATGCCCTTCTGATCAAAATAGCCCCGGATCAGCGACACGAATTTTTCAAGCCCTTCCCGCCCGGAAAGTGCGGACGGATGGAACTTCTGATTAAACAGGGTGCCGTTTGATACGATAAAGTGATCGAGCTTCGCCACCGAGCTTGCCGCCGCGGTCGGTCCTTTTACGTCCTTACCGGCCGACGGGGAAACACCGTCCGCCACCGGCGTGTGCGCGTAACGCCCGTCCGGGGTTGCGCCTGTCTGCGCGCCGAGCGGCACGTTCGCAGATACCGGATACAGTCCCGCCTGATACTGTCCGCCGCGCGGATTCCTGTAATCCTGAAGCGGTTTTGAATAATAGTAGGCCATCTCCCGCGCGAGCGCATCTACATCCGGGATGTTATTGCCATACTTCGGAACTCCATCAATCAGGGTATGAATTTCCTCATACCGCGCCATTTTCTCCGGTCCCGGCTGATTCTTCAGAACCGTGGTCAGCACGGCTGCGGCCGTATTCGCGTCCACCTTCTGTCCTGCCGCCTCCGCTGTCTTCAGAATGGTCGTCGTCAGGT
Organism: Lachnospiraceae bacterium; assembly: GCA_021199475.1. Taxonomy (GTDB): domain Bacteria; phylum Bacillota; class Clostridia; order Lachnospirales; family Lachnospiraceae; genus Choladousia. Next base: position 12,590 of record JAJQHZ010000150.1, on the reverse strand, counting down.
CAGCTGCGGACTGCTCATCCAGCCCTTTGCCATAGTTCCACGCAAGAGCCTCTTTCAGCTCCTGCAGTGTAAATTTTTTCTGTTCAAAAACAAGTGTGCGGATGGCGTAAAACGAATCCGCGATGTTCGCGATCCCGAAGCCCTGCGGTCCCGTAAAATTGTAAACCGCACCGCCCTCCTGTACCGATTTGCCTCTCTTCAGGCAGTCGTCCACCATGCTGGATTCATACGGCAGCGGACAGCGCTCCGCGTGTGCAACGTCAATGGCATTGTCTGCGTTCACCAGCAGAGAAATGCAGTAATCCATCTGCTGCTTATACGCGTCGCAGAACTCCTCGAAGGTCTCCATCCGCGCGACATCCTTTGTCTGCACGCCGACCAGCTCGCCCTTGTCATAGCCGCTGGAAAATACCAGTTCCAGCGGGCGGCACATATTGAAGAATGCCGCGTCGTGCCAGCCGTCGGTCTTTCCTGCTTTCTGCGGCTCCACGCATCCGATGATGTTGTAATCACGCGCATCCGCCAGGGAAAGTCCCCGGTTCTGGAGTGCCGGAATGATCACCTCATCGTTGTAATACGCCGGCTGCCCGAGGCCCGTGCGGGTCAGGTCGGCCGCCTTGATCAGAAACTCATGCGGCGATCCATTCCAGACGCGAACCGAGAAGGACGGCTGCGGCAGATGCACATGCTTCGCCGCCTGAATACACATGAACGAAAGATCATTCGTCGCGTCCTCTCCCTCGCTGTTCTGTCCGCCCGCGATCAGGTTCTGGAACAGACTGTAGCCCGCGAAGCCTTCCGCAGAAGCGCCGTCCCTGCATTTGTTCAGATCGTTCAGCTTCACCCAGATGCAGTCGAGCAGCTCCTGCGCAAACTCTCTGGTCAGTGTACCGCGCTCCAGATCCTTCTTATAATAAGGATACATGTACTGGTCAAAACGCCCCGGGGAAATGGAATGTCCGCTGGACTCCAGCTGCAGCAGCTGCTGTACAAACCAGAAGGACTGGCACGCCTCATAGAAGCTCTGTGCCCCCTTCGCCGGTACCCGGCTACAGTTCTGCGCGATCTGCATGAGCTCCTGCTTCCGCACCGGATCGCTGCAGGACTCCGCCATCTGTAAGGCAAGCGCCGCATAGCGGTTCGCATAGGCAATGACCGCCTGACAGCTGATGATCACCGCCTGAAGGAACTGAGATTTCTTTGCATAGTCGCCATCTCCGATATGGCAGGCCGCAAGCTCCTTCTGCGCATTCGCGATAATCCCCTCATAGCCGATCTCCAGCACCTCCCAGTACTTGACTGTGATATGCCCAACGCCGTTGTAATAATAATTGCCCGGCGTAAAGATGTTGTGCTCAATCGCCCGAATCGCCTCCGGAGCCATATACGAGGTCGCCAGCTCGCTGGTGGTCTTGCCCTTCCAGTACTTATGCACCTCGTGCAGCTCTTTCTTCGTCTCCTCCGCGATGTAAAACGGATCCGCCGGACGAGTCGCCACCGTGTCAAACTCCGCCTCCAGCCACTCATAGGAGTATTCGGGATAGGTCTGACATCCTCTCGGAGCAAGCGTGCTGCTGCCAACCACCAGCTCGCCGTCGCGGATCGTGATCGGGATACCCTGCAGGATATGGGCAAATGCCTTCGCCCGGCGCATGATGATCGGCTCGCCTTCTGTCTGCTGATAGGATTCCGTAATCAGCTTCGCCCGGGCAGACTCAATCACCGGCATCTTCGCAAACAGGTCGTCGATCAGCTTCGTGATACGCGCTGTCTTGGGGATATCTGTGATATGAAACGTTTCCATGGTTCTCCTTTCCCATGAAATCACGCACAGCGCAATTCATGATATTTTGTAATAAAATGATTATATCCCTTTCAGGTCTCTGTGTCAAAACAATTCCACGTTTTTTTGTGGTTTTTCATGTTGTTTTTTGTGGATTTCACGTGTTGAATTTTGTGGAATCTTTTTTAGGTACCCTGCCGCAAAATTCAATGTCCGCCCCTGTGCATAAAAAGGCCGGAAGCATACTTGTTTCCAGCCCTTCATACTCCTTTTAAATATGGTACCTGCCATATCCGTCGGCCTGGGCATCCCGGCTTCTTTACAGCCGAACCGTCGAGCCCCCCACATTCTTCCCGGATACCGTTACCTTGAGCTCGCCGCAGCCTTCACTCAGCTTCAGGACCGCCAGCGCATGTCCGTCTCCGGATACGGTCTGCGGCTGTTCAAATCCATTTTTGTGTAAGGATTTAAGGCTTGCGAATCCAAGCAGTTTTGCATCTCCTTCGACTGCGATCTCCAGCGGCTCTTCCGCGTTTGCCACCAGAATGCCATTCTCATCCAGAATCTCTACATTAATAAATGCCAGTGTCTCATAACGCTCCGGGGTCAGGCGCAGTGCGGAGGCGGTTCCGGAAGAGACAAGGGTGGTGCGTCCGATCTCCTGGCCGTTCTCATATGCGACTGCAACCAGCTCGCCCGGTTCATAGGTGGTGTTAAACTGTGTCTCGAACGCGGTCTCTTTTCCACAGGGCTGTACGCCGAGAGAGGCTCCGTTCCGGAACAGCTCCACGCTGTCGCCGCCCGCGTAAACCTGGATCATGATGGGCTTGCCCTCCTCGCCGGGATAAAAATAGTTGAAGGTACAATCTGTATAGCACCACGGTCCGAAGTTGCGCGGAATCCCGTAGTGAGACGGCTCCTGCACAGCGATGCAGGGCTGCTTCGTCAGCCCATACACAATCTCCCGATAATAAGAGACCGGCCTGCGGATCCCGAGCATGGACAGATCGCCGCCCATCTGCACCAGATCCGGGCATACGGAGGACACCTCGCCGATGAAATCCCATCCGGTCCAGGTGAAGTCGCCGATCACCTGCGGGCACTGTGTGATCGCATCCCAGTTTTCCGCAATCTGCTTCGGATAGGTCTCGCTGCCGACCATTATGCGGTCTGCGTAAGCTTCGGCGTCCTTCAAGTACCGCGCCGTCATATAATTGTAGCCGATCACATCCATGGTCGTTTCGAGCTTTTCCAGAATGTCTCCGAGGATCGGATGAGACACGATGCCCGGCATGTTGGTCTCCATGGCGGCCATAAAGACATTGACGTCGCCCTTTCCGGTGTCCGCCTGTCCATTGGTTATATCGTCAACTATTTTTTTCAGGTCGTCGCCCGCCGCGAAGGCGCCATTGATGCCGTTGGTCGTATACCGGCCCGGATCCAGCTCGTGAAATTTGTCACTGAGCATCCGGCTGGTCTCAAAGCCTTTTTCCGTGCAGATTTCAAAAATCTCATTTCCGGTCGAGTACAATACCACCGACGGATGGTTGTAATCATCCTCCACCATATGTTCAATATCAGACTCCCAGCAGCGCTCAAAATCCACCGAGTAATCGTAGCTTACCTTGCTCTTGTTCCAGACGTCCACCAGCTCGTCCATCACGTACATTCCCAGCCGGTCACATGCGCGAAGCAGCGCCTGAGACGCCGGATTGTGCGCGGAGCGAATCTCGTTAAATCCCGCCTCCTTCAGACGTTTCACGCGGCGGTACTCGTAATCATCATAGGTCGCGGAGCCGATGATGCCCTGATCATGGTGGATGCATGCGCCGCGCAGCTTCACCGTCCGGCCGTTCACGCGCAGGCCGTGCTTTGCGTCAAGCGTCAGGCGGCGGAAACCGGTCGTAATCTCGGTTCTGTCGAGGATTCCGGGTGTCGGCTTCTGTTCTCTGTTTTGCGCAGCCGCTTCCTTCTCTGCGGTATCTGCCTCCACCGGCTCTGCAATCGTAAATTCTACCGTATACAGATTCGGCTCGTTCTCATCCCAGAGCTTTGCCCCGGCAATGTAAATGTTTTTGCGGAATTCCAGAGTGCTGCGGCTGCGCATCCGCACCTGATACGGATTTTCCACAACCGTATTTCCTTCCCGGTCCCTGACCGCAACCGTCATCTGATAGGTCCCTGCGGTCAGCGTATCGTTGTGCACCTTTGCGGAAACACACACAAGCGCTCCGTCCTCATCAATATCCAGCGTGGCCGCGCGCAGCCCATACGGATTTACGTAAATGTTCTCCCCGCGGAACAGATACACATCGCGGTAAATGCCCGCGCCGCTGTACCAGCGGCTGCTCCTCGTGCCGCATTTCACCAGAACGAGCACCGTATTCATCTGCCCGTATTTCAGATAATCATTCATCTCCACGGTAAAATCCGTATAGCCGTAAGGACACTCTCCGACCTTCGACTGATTCACAAATACAATCGCATTGCGGTAAATGCCCTCAAACTGCAGCAGCAGCCGCTTTCCGCGGTCCTCCTCCGGCACAAAAAACTCCTTATAATACTTGTACTCTCCGGCGTCAATGTTTCCGGTATAGCCGCCTTTTACCGCGCCCTGCTTCTGCTCCTCATGAAACATCGCGTCATAAGGCAGGTCCACATCCACCGCATCATCCGGCACCCGGAATACCAGTTCAAACGGGTCCAGATCCTTCCATACCTTCCAGCCACTGTTAAAATTCATTTTTTCCATTGCCATTCTCTCCTTTATTTTTAAATCCCTGTCTGACTCCCAAAGAGTCTGGAACAGCTTCGATTCCATTGCACAAAGTTCCTTGTCACGCTCCTAAGCTGCCAAACCTGCAGCAAAGCCTGTTCCTCCGTACCGTCATATCGTTAGAAAAGGAACGACATAAAATCCCTTCCGACTATTCTATCATCATACAAGAATTTATTCCATCACGCGATAGGTTTTTTTCCGAAAAAACACGACATTTTTTCCTGATGCAAAATTTCTTTCATTTTTATTGCCAAATTTCACCACGGTAAGAAAAAATGTGATATACTTGCAGGAAATCATGCTTCACGCGAAATTCAGAACCGCTCCCGGAAGGCAGCGGGAAACCACCAGTGTTATGACAGGAAAAGACAGAAATCCCAGACCACAGCAGCCGGTATTCGCCGTCAGGCGAACGTTCCCGGAAAGCAAGAAGGAGACACCTGCATGAGTTTTATTCGAGATAAATTTGATTCCCTGCGCGACCTGCGCCCTTCCAGGACCCGGCTGATCATGGGAGGCTTCCTGATCATCATACTGGCAGGGGCCTGCCTTCTGATGCTGCCCTTTGCCACGAAGGCCGGGCAGCACACCACGTTTCTCGGCGCTCTGTTCACCACGGTCTCATCGACCTGCGTGACCGGGCTGATCGTCTATGATACCTGGACGCACTGGACCCTGTTCGGGCAGCTGGTCATCCTGACGCTGATCCAGATCGGCGGGCTTGGATTTATCACCATCGGCACCTTCGCCATGGTTCTTCTCGGAAAAAGAATCGGCCTGGCCGGGCGGGAGCTGATCCATGAAAGTCTGAATACCCTGCAGCTGCGCGGCAGTGTGCACCTGGTAAGACGGATCGTCTGCGGCACGCTTATTTTCGAGGGAACCGGCGCCGTACTGCTCTCGATCCGGTTCGTGCCGCAGATGGGTTTCTTCAAAGGCGTTTATTACGGTATCTTCCATGCGGTTTCCGCGTTCTGCAACGCCGGATTTGACCTGATGGGCTACCGGGAGCCCTACTCTTCCTTCTGCGCTTATGCGGGAGATCCTCTGGTGAATCTGGTTCTTTGCGCCCTGATCCTGATCGGCGGCATCGGTTTTATCGTGTGGGAGGATCTTCTGGAAAACCGCTGGCACTGGAAAAAATATTCGCTGCAGACCAAAATCGTCCTTACCGCTACCGCCGTTCTGACCGTAGTCGGCACCGGCCTGTTCCTCCTCTCGGAGCGGAACGGCCTGTTTGCCGGGATGCGCGCGGGGGACCGTTTCTGGCGCGCCCTGTTTTCCTGTGTCACACCGCGGACCGCCGGCTTTAATACCATTGATACCGCGTCACTCACCAACGGCAGTAAGATTCTGACGATGTGTCTGATGTTCATCGGCGGCAGCCCCGGCTCCACCGCGGGCGGCATCAAAACAACCACCATCGTCGTGATTCTGCTTTACATCCGCGCCTACGTCCGGCACAACCAGGACCTCACCGTATTCGGGCGCAGGCTGAATCCGGACACCATAAAGCGCGCCAGTGTGGTTGTATTTATCAACTATTTTCTGGCGCTCGGCGCCATTCTGATTTTGCTGATCGGGCAGAACCTTCCTCTCGCGGATGTTCTGTTTGAAGCCTTTTCCGCAATCGGCACGGTCGGGATGTCCACCGGCGTGACACGCGAGCTGAATACGCTCTCGCGCATCGTCATCATGATTCTGATGTTTTTGGGAAGAGTCGGCAGCCTGTCGTTTGCCATGTCCTTTACCGAGAAACGGCGGCCGGGCAAAATCCTCTATCCGGAGGCGGATATCATTGTAGGATAAATGAAAATTACTTTGAAAATATAACAGGAGGACCTCAATGAAATCTATTTTAATCATCGGGCTCGGCGATTTCGGCCATTATCTCTGCCGGGACCTGGCAGATCTGAAAAATGACATCATGGCTGTGGACCAGGACGAGACCGCACTCGAAGATCTGCTGGACATTGTTTCAGACAGTCTGATCGCGGACTGCACCCGCGAAAATGTACTCAAAAAAATCGGCGTCTCGGACTTTGATATCTGCTTCGTGTGCATCAGCGGCAATTTTCAGAGCAGCCTGGAGATCACAAGCCTGCTCAAGGATCTCGGCGCGAAATACGTCGTCAGCATGGTGCGCAGCGAGGTTCACGCAAAGTTTCTTTTGCGCAACGGGGCGGACGAAGTCATTCACCCGAACCGGGGCGCCGCGATGCGGGCCGCTGTCAAATACAACAACGACCATATCTTTGACTACATTGACCTGAAGGACGGCTATTCCATTTACGAAATCACACCGCTGAAGGAATGGGAGAGCAAGTCCATTCTTTCCTCCGATATCCGCGCCAGATATGGAATGTACATTGTCGGAATCATCCGTCCGGACGGACAGACCAGCTTCATGCCGGATCCGCAGACCGTGATCCGCGAGGGTGACCATCTCATGGTGCTCGCCCACCAGCAGGTCGTTGACAAGCTTATGCGCAAGCTGCGCTGATTCGAGGTAAGCCTGTGCGCGCAAGGTTGATATGTGCGATGGCAATGTTTCAATTCTCACAAAAAAACAAGCGAGAGCAGTTCCGTGCCATTGTGCAGACAAACGCAGCATTTTGATCGTTTTACATCCGGCCGTGCCGGATGAAGGGGGCAACACAACGCAATGGAGGACAGGAATTACAATTTAGAGGATGCCATGCGGATACTGGCAGAGACCTATCACAAAATCCTGAAGATCAATCTTACAACGGATACGCACGTCGATATCAAGGTCTACCAGTCCGAACAGGACGATACGCACGGTTATTCACAGAAAATCTCCGACTGGCTGCGGAATTTTGCCCTATCCGGACAGATTTATGAAAAGGACAGGGAGCAATATCTGCAGTTTACCAGCCTGAACACGATGCGGGAGCATTTTGAGCACAGCGACGAGTGCCTGCGTCTGCGCTACCGGCTCCGGACAAACGGAAGCTTCCGCTGGGTCATGATGGAGCTGTTGAAGGCAAGCGATTACACCTCGGACAATCAGACATTGATGCTGTACATTCAGGACATCCACGATATCTATATCCGCGAGTTTGAAGCGCAGAGGGAGTTCGAGTACCTGAGCCGGTTTGACACACTGACCGGACTGAAGAACCTGTATTCCTACCGCTCTATGTGCGACATGGTTTCTACTGAACCCTCGCCCCGCCCGGTCGGCGTGATGTTCTCGGATTTAAACGGTCTGAAAATCGTAAATGATACGATGGGGCACGATAAAGGAAATGAGTTCATCTGCAGCTATGCCGCTCTGCTCTGTGAGCATCTTGGCAAATACGATGTATTCCGGATCAGCGGCGACGAATTTGTGGTGCTGAGCATTGACGACAGCGAAGACGTGTTTCTGGCAAACATGAAGAAGTTCAAACAAGTAGTGAATGCGGACGATTTTCCGCGCGCTGCCGTCGGTTTTGCATGGATGCGCAGCAATCACGTCGCAGATGTGACCGCAGCCGCTGAGACCGAGATGTATAATGACAAGCAGCTTTTTTATAACCGGCATCCGGAATTCCAACACAGCATAATGGAACGCACGTACCACGATGAAATGGCTTCTCTCATCAGCGTTCTGACGGACTCTTACGAAGTGCTTCTGATTGCTGATCTGGACAGGGACACGTATCATATTATCAAGCAAAACGCAACCAGCATCAATGCGGGCGAGCCGGTGAGCGGCATCTATTCCAGACGCAATGATAATTTTTGCAATGACTATGTTTCTGATGAGTTCCGCGAGCTGCGCAGGCAGGTCGGCAGCATTGCCAATCTGAAAAAGCAGCTGCGCACGGAGAATCACATCATCTGCAACTACCGCCTGAAAAATGGGCTCTGGAGGGAATCAGCATTCTGGAAAACAGGTGCCGACACGGACGAAACACCCACCAAAATCATTTATTACTCACAGGCCATCGATCATTCTATGTCGGAGCGCCTGAGCCGTCGGCACTCGTCATGAACGATCCGGCCTTCAGCCGGAAAACTCCCTCGCCGGGTGGCATCCCACGCTTCGCACGGGATATGCCTTGCGCAGCTCTGCGCATAAAAAATGCGGTATTTGCCTGAAAAAATGACATTTACCGCATTCTGTTTTTATGCTAAAAAGAAGAAAAATACTGTCAGGCGAGAAAGGAGCCCTCACATGTTCAAAAAATCAGATTTCGGAATTGTTTTCAACACGTTTTTTTCCATCGCATTTTCCGCTGCACTCACTCTCTTTGTCAAATTTATGAACGGAGCTCTCACATTTGAGACGTTTTGTATGGGATTTGTTCCCAGCTTTGCCATCAACTTTACGCTCGGTACCTATATCCCGCTCGTAAAGGTCGGCAACGCGTTCGCCAGCCTTTTTGTAAAAAGCGAAAAGCACCCGGCCTTTTATTTTCTCCGGATGCTCGCCATCGTCGTCATTATGACGATTGCGATGAGCTTTCTCTGTATGTTTTATGAGATGGGCTTCAATCCCGCTCTTCCGATTGCATTTTTGTCCTCACTGCCGCTTACGCTCGTATACGCGTATGTTGTAGCCTGCATCATCTTCCCGTTCCTGCTGAAAGCGGCCCAGTCGCTCTGCGTAAAGGAGGGATAAGGTCATTTTGACATTCGCACCCGGAACCATAGGATGCAGCGCCATGTGATACCGGAAGGAGGAGTTTCCATGTCAAAACCCTATTTTGAATCGTTCCGCGAGCCTTTGACCTCCGGCTTTCGCATTACGTATGTGACCGCGCCCGGCGGCTACCACCCGCCGCACTGGCATGAGGAGCTGGAAATCCTCTTTCATCTCAACGGCGACAGCGATATTACGATCGAGGGCAAAAAATACCAGCTCCATCCGAAGCACATGATTGTGATTGACTCCCGGCAGGTGCACAGCACCTTTTCCCACGACCCGACTTCGATGTTCGTGTGCATCCACATCTCGAAGTCCTATATGGAAAAGTACATCCCCGGGCTTTCGCTGTATGAGTTCCGGTGTGTGCCGGATGATGTGACCGATGACAATTTTCAGGATTATCTCGATACCTGTATGCTGCTGCAGAATCTGACGAAGGCCTACGTGCGCAGCCCCATCACGCTTTCTATGGAAACCGAAGGGTATGTGCTTCAGGTGTTTGCGCGGATTATCCAGCATTTCTCTCATCCACAGGGAACGGTTCCCGTGAGTTGCGATCCTCTGACTGCCGAACGAATCCGGGAAGTCATCACTTATGTGATTGAACATTATAAAGAGCCGGTCAGCCTCCAGGATGTGGCGGACCAGCTCGGACTCAGTAAAGAGTATTTCTGCCGGTTCTTTAAAAAAGCGATGGGAATGTCGTTTTTGCAGTATCTGAATGAAGTTCGCGCGGCCCATATCTATCAGGATCTTGAAACGACCGATCTGCCGATTGCGGAAATCATGGATCGGAACGGGTTTACCAACCAGAAGCTCTTCAACCGCACGTTTAAACAGCTGTACGGGTGCACACCGCTTTCCGTAAAAAACAGGCGGGCACGCGGATAAATCCGGTGCCCGCTTCAGTCTGTATGAAACAGCTATTCTCACATAAATTCCGTCGGCAGCGCCTGAAACGCCTCATATACCTCCGGCAATTTGCGTTTCAGCGATATCGGCCGCCCATCCGGTCCCAAAAAGCAATGGCCGGTCTTCCCTGTGCAGCAAAGCTCCTCTGCCCGCCGTACTTCATACCGAATCGTCAGGCGGATGCCGTCAAACTTTTCAATCGCCGCGCGGATCTCGACGGTCTCACCAAAGTGAACGCTCTTGCTGATCTTCGCCTCGATCGTGAGCACCGGGCTAGCGACGCCTGCCGCCTCCAGCTTCTCATATCCATAGCCAAACTCATCGAGCATATGCACCCGGCACTCCTCAAACCAGCGGATAAAATTCGAATGATGCACCACCTGCATCTGGTCTGTCTCGTAATATTGCACCTTGTGTACCCAAGGAGTAATCGTCTGCATCACACTGCCTCCTTTTAAAGTGATTAACATATCCAAAACCGATGCGGGATATGTAAAGGGAAAGCCGCGCCATTCACAGTTCGTGCTGAAGCATGAAGGCGCGGCCTGCATCCCGCATTCAAAACCAATGCGGGATATGTATCAGCTGCTTTTTCTTATGACAGTACCAAGGATTGAAATATCTTTCTCGTAATCTGAGCCTTTGGACGCTCCAACCACTTTTTCTGCATCCCATACAATCAATGTAGCATTTGCTCCGATTGAAACATCTTCGCAGCCTAAGCCACCAATGGCTATAGACATAGATGATAGTCCTTTCATTTCAATGGTCCCGCTTTCAATTGTTAAGTGACCAATCCAGTCACCTGTATTGCCAATTGCCACACCCTTCCTGCAGGATGCATACAGGTATCCACTACCCGTTATTTTAATATTCGGCCCATTGGAATAGGGACTCGGCAATTGTATTGCTGCATGATCACCATGAAGGTAATTTGATGTCCCGGCAGCAAGGGAAATCTCTACAGTACCTTTTTGTACTCCCTCAAAGTTCAACGAGCAACCTCCTACGGAATCTTTTCCGAATTCAATTCCATTTAAAACTATTTTCAGATACGCGGAGGATATGTTATCGTTATCTACATCAACACCGGTGGAAGAAGCACCTCCTTTCCCATCTTTTGCGCCAAATAATGTTATCGGGCTGCCAAGATCTAATGTCTGCACTCCGGTCACACCATTCGGCTGGGATATCGTTCCTTTATCTACATCAACTCGAATGTCGCCTCTCGATACATCGTATTCCTGTGTTCCCATCACAGTGATTGCCACGGTTGCCTTACAGTCCCCAAGGACTGCCGTGATCGTCGTGCTGCCTGTACTGATGCAGGTGAGTTCTCCGGTTGTGCTTATCTTTGCAACAGAAGGATTTGAGGAAGTCCATTTGACCGTGCCGGGCGCATCAGCTGGGGTACGCTCCACCGCATACTGTGCCGTTTCTCCCGGATAATAATACTCAGTCTCCACTTCATATAAGCCTTTGTATTTAATGGAAATACTGTCTGCTTTTGTTGTCGGTACCGTAACCGTACAGGTCGCTTTGACTCCGTTTGACAGGCTAGCCGTGATGACGGCTGATGATGACTGTTTTAGCGCTGTCACTTTTCCTTTCTTAGTTACACTGACTGCTGACGGATTACTGCTGCTCCAGGTGACAGTTCCATAAGTAGGGGATGGCGAAAGCTTGTAGGTCAATGTCGCACTCTTAGAACATTCCAATTTCAAAGTCTTTTTGCTGAGCTTGATCTTAGTGGGCTTTTTATAGACTTTAATCTTACAGGTTGCTTTCTTTCCGTTTGAAAGCTCCGCAGTAATGACCGCAGTACCTGTTTTCTTTGCAGTCACCTTCCCATTTTTGTTCACAGCAGCCACCGATGAATCGCTGCTGCTCCAGGAAACCTTTCCAGAAGCCCCGGAAGGAGTAAGCGTAGCCTTGAGTGTAGTCTTCTTGCCAACATACAGCTTCTTTGATGAGAGATTTAGCTTAATTTTATTTGCTTTTATTTTCACTGTTACTGTACAAGTCGATTTCTTACCCGAAGAGGCTGTTGTGGTAATCACTGCAGTCCCCTTCCCTTTGGCGGTAACCTTTCCGGATGAGCTCACTGTCGCTACGCTTGTGTCAGAGCTGGACCAGGTAATCGTCTTTTTGGCCGAAGAAGGGGTCACAGTACACTTCAGAGTTTTTGATCTCCCTTTATATAGAGTCAGACTACTTTTATTGAGCTTCACTTTTTTCGCTGAGGAAGAGGAAGCGCTCGCGCTTGAAGAAGACGAACTATTAGAAGATCCACTTCCTACTACAATATTGTAGTAGGTTCGACCGCAGGAAACGATACAAGTACCTTTCGATACACCTGTGACCTTACAGCCCGATCCAAAACTACTGACCTTTGCTACTTTAGACGATAACTTCCCGTATTTCGGGACTAATTTCGCGGCCTATTGTCCGGCCGC
>JAJQHZ010000109.1 GCA_021199475.1 Lachnospiraceae bacterium | reverse complement strand
CCCGGGCAGAGACCCGCCGGCCGCAGGCGATAGCGCGGCCCCCACCAGGCCAGCGACCGCCGCGCCACCGTCGAGCGCGGCAGGAAGCAGCGGAGAGCGCGGCAGGCAACGGAAGGTAGCGGCAGGCAGCAGTGGGCAGCGTGCAGGAGAAGGCGCGGCGGCAGGCTCGACGAAGCAGAAAGAAGGAAGAAGGCTATGGACAGAATAGCAGAGGTGACCCGTAACACGAAGGAGACGCAGATTCGTATGGTTCTGAATCTGGACGGAACAGGAAAAGCACAGATTCACACCGGCATCGGCTTTTTTGACCATATGCTGGATGGATTTGCGCGGCATGGCTTGTTTGATCTGACCGTGGAGGTCAATGGAGATTTGAACGTGGACTGCCATCACACCATCGAGGACACCGGAATCGTGCTGGGCGAGGCAATCCGCCAGGCCGTCGGGGATAAAAAAGGAGTCCGTCGTTACGGCGAACGGGTTCTTCCGATGGATGAGGTTCTGGTACTCTGTGCGCTGGATCTGAGCGGACGGCCCTATTATTGTTCGGACGCGGTCTTCGCGACGGAGCGGATCGGGGATCTGGACACCGAGATGATCCGTGAATTTTTCTACGCGGTCTCCTATTCGGCGGCAATGAACCTCCACTTCTGTATGCTGCGGGACGGGAACAGCCATCATATGGCGGAAGGCATGTTCAAGGCCTTTGCCAAAGCCCTTGATGAGGCTACCGGCTATGACGCGAGAATTACGGATGTTCTTTCGACCAAGGGCACATTATAAACCGAATTCGCTTCGCTCGTTGCCAGACGAGCGCCGCTGACACTTGACGACGGCATAAAGGGAAAGCAATATAAGAAAATCCGGTCGGACCGGATGAGGAGACAAAAATGGAGAATAAAGAACTGCTTGTTCCAATCTTCCTGAAACATGGAAGACTGCTGGAAGCATCGTTTGACGGAAGCCGCGCACAGGACGGAGGACTGATCGAAACCGATGCGGCGGAGTTTGCGGCATCCTGTGAAAACCGGGGCGCGGATGCGCTGTTATTATTTGATTTATCTGAGGGAGACGCAGAGCATGATCAGTCGATCAGCCTGATCAAAACAATCAGCCGTGCGACCGATCTTCCTCTGTATGGCGGGGGAAACATCCGGCGTCTGGAGGATGTAAAAAAACTGATCTATGCCGGATGCAAAAAGGTGTTTCTGAATTATGCAAAGCCGGAGAATATTCGCCTGACGGCCGAGGCCTCGGCGCGGTTTGGCCAGGAGCGTATGCTTGCCTGCGTCCGGATCGCGGAAGAGCTGGCGTCCGCCGCGGATTCGGCATCCCTTCTGGGAGGCATTGTGCTTCTGCAGGCAGAGCTGCTGGAGGAGGCCGCGGCATGCGTTCAGCCATCCGGGCAGAGCGTCCATCAGGATGCGGTTTCCGGCGAACCGTGCGGTGCCGGGAAGGATGCAAAATCCGCAGATTCTGGCTCCTCACAGATGGATGTTTACTGCGTGACCGGTACCTGCGAGCATCAGGCGGTGTCCGCGCTGATTGCGGATGGCCGGGCGACAGGCGTGTTCTGTTCCGATTTTGCACAGCCGGAGTTTGATTTTATGGAAGCAAAGCATGCCCTTCGTGAGGACGGCATTGCTGTGAATACGTATGAGGCAAGCCTTTCCTGGGACGCGATCAAAACGGGTCCGGACGGCCTGCTCCCGGTAGTGGTGCAGGATTACCGGACGCTGGACGTGCTGATGGTCGCCTATATGAATCAGGAAGCGTTTGATACGACCATCCGCACCGGGCGGATGACCTACTGGAGCAGAAGTCGGCAGGAGCTGTGGGTCAAGGGCATGACCTCAGGGCACTTCCAGTACGTGCGCGAGCTGGCAATCGACTGCGACAACGATACCCTGCTGGCGAAGGTGGTCCAGATCGGCGCGGCCTGCCATACGGGGAACCGCAGCTGCTTCTACCGTTCGATTTTGAAAAAGGAATACGATTCGGCCAATCCCATGAAGGTCTTCGAGGATGTGTTTGCAGTGATTGAAGACCGGAAGGTTCATCCGAAAGAGGGCTCCTACACCAATTATCTGTTCGATAAAGGAATTGATAAAATCCTGAAAAAGGTCGGAGAAGAGGCGTCGGAAATCATCATCGCAGCCAAAAATCCGGATCCGGAGGAGGTCGTCTACGAAATATCAGATTTCCTCTACCACATGATGGTGCTGATGTCGGAAAAGGACCTGACCTGGGAGGATATTACCGCAGAGCTGGCGAAGCGGTAGAGATGAGAAATGAATGGGGCAGCCGGGAAAGCAGAGGTGAATAGCATGATCGACAAAAAAAGAATGCCAATCGGTATCGATGATTTTGCTACAATGCGGCCGAAACGAGGATGGGACCTGGCGCCTTGCTATTCCGAATCGGGAGATTCGAAAGGTATTTGCTGACAAAGCATATAAGTGATGAAGAAAGTGACTACACGCAAAAATGCGGCAGTCACTTTTTTTATAATATTCAGAACAATTCAGAACAGAAAAATGGTGGTTTCAAAATCGTTTACACGCCCACATTTCTGAACCAGATCCTATACGGATTTCTAAAATTTCTCCCGTAATTTTTTACATAATAAATCTCTTTACAGGCATAAACCTGATATAGATTTCATTTTGCGCGAGGGTTATCCCCAAGCAGAATATTAAGGGAGTAGTTTTTTCCAAAAGAAAAACGCTGTATAATCCCTTAACACGGATGAATTCTACATCACAATGCTCTGTCTGTCAAGATATGTGGCGGAAATTACCTTTTTTTTACATTATAGCTGCCAAATATTATCTTGCATATGAGCAGAACAATTGAAACAACTCTTTTCACCAGTGGTCAAATTCGTGGTCAGAATTTGGCCGCTTTTTTTCTGTAAGTTTTGACCGCAAATACAAAAGAGAGGTAAGAATTATGGGAAGACGAGGAGAAAATATCCGCAAACGAACGGATGGCCGTTGGGAGGCGCGGGCAGTATGCGGTCCTCCGATGGATGGCAAGACAAATTACAAATATTTCTACAGCTCCTCCTATCAGGGGGCAAAGGATCGAAAGAAAGAGTTCCTATTAAGTTTAGAAGCGGTGCCAAAGCCCGCCCAGGGATTTCCGGAGTCACTTCCTTCAACGGAATCGGCCGCAAAAGAAGCAGCTCCTGACACCTGTATAAATAGCCCTGCGAGCGCAGGTAACACTTCGGAAGATCAGAAATCCCCTCCGCTTTTTTCTGATGTCGCGAATGCCTGGCTGGCGGCAAAAAGGCTTTCGGTAAAAAAATCTACTTACGCAAGCTATTCGTTCATGGTTGAAAAGCATCTTCTCCCGGAATTTGGCAATCTTGCCATCAAAGATGTGGGTACGAACCGGATCGATGCATTTTTGCTGGACAAGAAGGCACACGGCGGCATCAGAGGTGGGGAACCCCTCTCTGAAAAAACGATTTCAGAAATCAAAGGTACTCTGAACCGGGTTCTCCGGTATGCAAAATCCCATAACATCATTGAAACTGTGCCGGAATCCATGCCGGTCAGTGTAAAGCAGACTCCGATTGAAATCCTGACAAAGCAGGAGCAGGAATCCATTGAAGCAGAGGCATTGAGTGAAGACACGCATTTCAGCCTGGGTGTGCTTCTCTGTCTGAATACAGGCATTCGCGAGGGTGAGCTTTGCTGTCTGCAGTGGGGAGATTTCGACTGGGACGCAGAAACGCTCTCGATCAACAAGACGGTATATCGGATTGCCAACAAGGATGGCGGGACCGGCCCCAGAACCCGTGTGGTAGTCGACCGGCCGAAGACATTATGTTCGATCCGCACCATCCCGCTCCCGTCTGAAATTGTACCGTTTCTCAGAGAGCGTGCCGGGGCTGCTTCCGAATATGTGGTTACAGGCACCAGAAAATTCATGGAGCCGCGCGTATGCCGCGACCGCTATGCGCGGTTCGAAAGGAGAGCCGGTGTCGCGCATCACCATTTTCATAACCTCCGTCATACCTATGCCACAAATTGCGTAGAAGACGGCGTCAACACAAAAGTCCTCAGTGAAAACCTGGGTCATTCCAGCGTAAACATCACGCTCCAGTTGTATGTCCATCCCTCCATGGGAACAAAGAAAGCAGAGGTGAACAAGCTGAAAACCTTTCTGAATCGCGGCAGGAACGAGAAAGGCTCTTGCTGAGTCGCGGCAGGAACGAAATGGAATATTTCTGAGTTGCGGCAGAAATGAAAAAGGAATTGGCGTCGCCAGTGGTCAGATTCGTGGTCAATGGAAAAAACGTCGGAAGGCGGAAAGCCAGTAAAATCAAAGGATTTCGAGCAGATACTCCCTTAATATTCTGCTAGGGGATACCCCTGGCACCTGTGAAAGCTCGATCTGTGTCATCCTGCTTGTGTGTGACACATGCACCCATTATACACCAAAGTGGTCAGGATGCATAGAGCGAAACGAATATCAGAGTCAGAGCCGCATATAACATTCGAGCAGGAGGGAGGTAAGAATGTTGGAGGTTGTGCTGTTTGACCATAATCAATCGGCATATGACGCCGCAGTAGACATGATGAAGCAGACTGGAAAAGCGGCAATCATTCATCCAACAGGGACCGGAAAGTCGTTCATCGGCTTTCGGCTCTGCGCGGATCATCCGGAAGCGAACATCCTCTGGCTTTCCCCGTCCGAATATATCTTCAAAACGCAGAGAGAGAACCTGAAAGCCGCGACCGGCGGAGAGGTTCCCGATAATATTACCTTCTGCACCTATGCAAAGCTGATGTGGATGGATGAGGCACAGATGAAAGAAATCTGCATGGATGATTCCGTGCGCTGCGCATCCGAACAGCATCCGCAGGACCGATCGGACCAATCAGACCGGTCGGAATCTGCAGAAAGCGCGAAAAGCCGGGAAATCGTACAAAACGTGAACAACCGGGAAAACGTGCAATATGCGGACGACCGGGAAAACGCGCCCGCCTACATTATTTTAGATGAGTTCCACCGCTGCGGGGCGCAGCAGTGGGGGCAAGGGGTACAGAAGCTGCTCTCTACATTTCCGGACACGCCGATTCTGGGCCTGTCCGCGACAAACATCCGCTATCTGGATAACCAGAGGGATATGGCGGATGAACTTTTTGATGGAAATATCGCGTCAGAGATGACCCTGGGAGAAGCAATTGTCCGGGGCATTTTGAATCCTCCGAAGTATGTGCTTTCGGTCTATGCCTGCCAGCAAAGTCGGGAAACGCTCTCCGCTCCGCTTCGGTCGGCGCTAGACGATCGTCCACTGGACGATCAGCGCTCTCGCGTCGGCTCGGCGGCAGGTCGTGCCGCTCATGCAGAAAACACTTCGTGTTTGAGCGGCACTCTGGAGAAATATGAGCAGCGCGTCAAAACAGCGAAAAACAAGATTGTCCGCGACACCTGTGAACAATACCTGGAAGACCTGAAGCGAGCTTTGGAGATGTCGGAAGGTTTGGATGAGATCTTTGACAAGCATATGCCGGACCGCACCGGAAAGTATATCGTGTTCTGTTCCAACAAAGAGCATATGGATGAGATGATGGGGCACCTGGAATGGTTCGAAAAGGTTGATCCGCATCCGCATGTATATTCCCTCTACACCCTTGACCCGGGGTCGGATCAGGCTTTTGATGATTTCCGTGCGGACGATGACACGTCACACCTGCGTCTCCTTTACTGCATCGACGCCTTAAATGAGGGGATTCATGTGGAAGGCATCAGCGGCGTGATTTTGCTGCGGCCGACCGTGTCCCCGATCGTTTATAAGCAGCAGATCGGCCGGGCACTCTCCGCCAGCAAACGCAATGACGCCACCGTGTTCGATATCGTCCAGAATGTCAGCTGTCTCGAAAGCTGGTCCCTGATCGAGGACGAGATGCAGCTGGTCACATCGTATTATCGTGACCGCGGCGAGGACAGCCACATCGTAAACGAACATTTCCGTATCATCGACGAGGTGAGGGACTGCCGGGAACTGTTTCACAAGCTGGATGATACCCTGTCGGCTTCCTGGGATCTGATGTTTGATCTGGCCAAGGCCTATTACAAGGAGCATGGAAATCTGGATATGCGGTCAACCTATGTGACGGAGGATGGCTATCCCCTCGGGCAGTGGGTGTTCACTCAGCGGGGAATCCGAAAAGGGACCGGCCATGGCACTCTTACCGAAGAGCAGATCCGGAAGCTCGATTCCATCGGCATGGTCTGGGAGTCCTCCCTGGATCAGCTCTGGGAGAAAAATTACTCCGCCGCAAAGGCATACTATGAGGAGCATGGAGATCTGGACGTCAAATGGGACTATGTGACCGAGGATGGGATTCACTTGGGCGAATGGCTGAGCAGCATCCGCTCGTTTGAAAAGGCCGGTGCGCGACAGAAGTATCTGAGCGAAGACCGAATCCGGCAGCTGAACGAGATCGGGATGATCTGGGGCAAAATTGATTATTTCTGGGAGCGAAATTATGAGGCGGCAGCTGCTTACTACCGGGAGCACGGAAATCTGGATGTGCTGTCTACCTATGTAAACGCAGACGGCATACGCCTGGGCAGCTGGGTTCATCGGATGCGGAAGGAACGAAGAAAATACGATAAATATCGCTCCGGGGGAACGACACTGACGGAAAATCATGCGGGAGAAAATCCACCGACCAAGGATCATCCGCTGGGAACGCCTCCGTCCAAAGATTATCCGGGAGAAACGCCGCTGACCAAAGATTATCCGGGAGAAACGCCGCTGACCAAAGATCATTCGGAGGAAACGACACCGCCAAAAGATCATGCGGGAGAAACGACGCTGACGGAGGAACAGATTCGTCGGCTCGATGAGATCGGGATGGTCTGGACGAAGGCAAATGATTCGAAGTGGGACAAGAGTTATCAGGCTGCAAAAGAATATGCATCCGCACATGGCAATCTCCGCGTCCCGGCACGGTATGTGACCGAAGACGGCTTCCAGCTGGGTAGGTGGATCTGCAGTCAGAGACAGGCGTATCTGAATCAGAAGCTTTCCGGGAAGCGAAAAGAAAAACTGGATGCGATCGGCATGGTATGGCAGACCGATACCTGGGAAAGCCGTTTGGAACTGGTAAAAAAATGGTACCGCGAAAATGGAACTGTCGCAATCACCCAGAATACCGTGGTAGACGGCGTCTGGATCGGGAAATGGCTTGCCTCCCAGAAAAAGATGCTCGAAGAAGGGAAACTCAGCCAAAGGCAGGTAGAACTTCTATCCGAACTGCCGTCAGATGGCTTGGTAAAGGCATCCGCCCACTGGATTGAGATGTACCAGGATGCGAAAGACTATTCGGAAAACCACGGGAACCTGGAAGGTGTACCCAAGGATTTCCGGGGAAAACGGGGAACGAACCTGTATACGTGGGTTTTAAATCAGCGCAGAACCCGGCGTGCTGGGAAAATGAACAAGGAAAAGATTCAGCTTCTGGATGAGATTGGATTTGACTGGGACCCGAGGGAAGAACGCAGGGCGGGGGTTGGATGATCAGAATTTATGGAAAACATGGTGATAAGAAGTATGGGCTGGTCAAGAACAGGCTCATACTTCTGAAGAAATACGGAGCTATATAGCGTGAGAATGCAAAGGATGGATAACAGCTTCGCAGAAGGGAGATTTGATGAGATATGACAAGAGAGAAGAATACTCCCTTAGGGATCGCGATGCTGGGGCTACCTAAGCTGTTTGGCAAGAGATGTATTGCCACGATTTATGGTGTCGTGGGCATTTCCAGCGCATCAAAAAACTCATTTTATTACGTTAATGATGCCCACATGGGCTTTAGAAATATGGAACTGGTGGCTGCCTGAGAAATTGAGAGGAGTTATGGATAGATGAGAACTGAAAAGAAGGCTCCCCTTAAGGTTGCAATGCTGGGGCATAAGACTGTTCCGGCAATGGACAGCAGCAGAGGCGGTATAGAAGTCGTGGTAGAGGAGTTGGCACCTCGCCTGGTTGAGATGGGATGTGAAGTGACTTGTTATAACCGGACAGGTTGTGACAATGGTGGGCTGACGGAGTACAAGGGTGTGAAGCTGATTCCAGTGCCGACGTTCAAGCGGAAAGGTCTGGCGGCGATGACGAGCAGTTTCTTCGCTACGGTTAAGGCAACCTTCGGCCATTATGATGTGATTCATTTCCATGCCGAAGGACCGTGCTTCTGGATGTGGATACCTCACCTCTTTGGAAAGAGATGTGTGTGTACGATTCATGGACTTGATTTCGCCAGGGCCAAGTGGAAATCTGGGCTAGGCTCCAAGTACATAAAAGTTGGCGAGAAAATGGCCGTTAAACACGCATCTGAAATCATTGTTCTGAGTAAAGGTGTACAGGAGTATTTTTGGAAGACATTTAAAAGAAAGACTGTGTTCATCCCAAACGGTGTGAGTCGGCCACAGATCAGAGATGTTAAGGAAATAACAGAAAGATTTGGCTTAACGAAAGATTCGTACATCCTTTTTCTCGGACGTATAGTGCCTGAGAAAGGGCTTAGATATTTGGTGGAGGCGTACAAGGGGCTGAACACTGATAAGAAGTTGGTCATTGCTGGTGGTTCATCTGACACAGATGAGTTCACAGCAGAACTTAAGGGAATGGCTGGCGAGAATGTTGTGTTCACAGGTTTCGTTGCCGGAAGAACAAGAGAAGAATTATACAGCAACGCTTATGTGTATGTTCTGCCGTCTGATCTTGAAGGTATTCCATTGAGTCTTTTGGAGGCTATGAGCTACGGAAACTGCTGTGTAGTCAGTAATATATCTGAATGTGCAGAAGTTGTTGAAGACAAAGCTGTAGTGTTCAAGAAAAGCAATGTGGGCGATTTGAGAGAGAAGTTGCAGATGCTGTGCGATGATGATATGGCTGTTCAGGAATATAAGAGAAGTGCTACGGAATTTATTTGTAGTAAGTATTCCTGGGATGATGTAGCGAAGAAGACAGTGGAATTATATATGTCGCAGGAAAATAAATACAAGAGAGGTCAAAAGGTAAATGGGCAATTTTAATGTAGCAGTTGCTGGAACTGGTTATGTCGGATTGTCTCTGGCAGTGTTGTTGGCACAACATAACAAGGTCACTGCTGTGGACATCATCCAAGGCAAGGTAGACCTAATCAATCAGAGAGAGTCACCTATTCAGGATGAATATATAGAGAAGTACCTGGCAGAGAAGGAACTTGACTTGACCGCCACAATGGATGCGGCTTCTGCGTATAAGAACGCTGACTTCGTTATCATTGCAGCTCCCACCAATTACGACAGCATGACGCAGCATTTTGACACCTCGGCTGTGGAGACAGTCATCAAACTGGTCATCGAAAATAATCCAGATGCTGTGATGGTCATTAAGTCCACTATTCCTGTGGGCTACACAGCAAGCGTCAGAGAGAAGTTCCATTGTGACAATATCATTTTCAGCCCAGAATTCCTGAGAGAATCTAAGGCACTTTATGATAACCTTTATCCGTCCCGCATTATTGTTGGTACGGATGTGGAGAATGCCAGACTTGTAAAGGCGGCGAATACATTTGCTGGGCTTCTGCAAGAAGGAGCAATAAAAGAGAATATCGATACGCTCATCATGGGCTTTACCGAGGCAGAGGCTGTAAAGCTGTTTGCTAATACCTATTTGGCTCTACGTGTCTCTTACTTTAATGAACTAGATACATACGCAGAGATGAAGGGGCTGAACACACAGCAGATAATTGAAGGCGTCTGCCTCGATCCACGTATAGGGTCACACTACAACAATCCTTCTTTCGGCTATGGTGGTTACTGCTTGCCGAAAGATACCAAGCAGTTATTGGCGAACTATGAAGACGTGCCAGAAAACCTTATCCAGGCTATCGTAGACAGCAACAGAACAAGAAAAGACTTTATCGCTGACCGCGTTTTGAATATGGCTGGGTACTACGACTACTACAACCGTGGAGATTACGAAGCCGGGGCGGAAAAGACCTGCGTGATTGGTGTGTATAGGCTCACAATGAAGAGCAACTCCGACAATTTCCGTCAGAGCAGTATTCAGGGTGTCATGAAGCGTGTAAAGGCTAAGGGCGCGACTGTTATTATCTATGAGCCGACTCTGGAAGATGGAAGTACGTTCTTTGGCAGTCTCGTTGTGAATGACTTGGAGAAGTTCAAGGAACAGTCACAGGCGATTATTGCGAACCGCTACAACTCGGAATTGGACGATGTAAAGGATAAAGTTTACACAAGGGATTTATATGGGAGAGATTGAGAATGAAAGTTCTTATGATCAACAAGTTCCTCTATCCCAACGGTGGATCAGAGACATACATATTCAAATTAGGAGATGCGCTGAAAGCACATGGTCATGAGGTCCAGTACTTCGGCATGGAACACGAGGGTCGATGTGTTGGAAATGCTGTGAACGCATACACATCTGACATGGACTTTCACGGTGGCAGTAAGCTGTCTAAACTGACCTACCCAATCAAGACCATTTACTCTTCCGAAGCACGGAAGAAAATCCGTCTTGTTTTGGATGATTTCAAGCCAGATGTATGCCATCTAAACAATTTCAATTATCAGCTGACGCCATCAATTATCTTGGAGATTCGGAAATGGGAGAGGGAGAGTAAGCACAAGGTCAAGATTGTGTTTACTGCTCATGACTACCAGCTGGTATGCCCGAATCACATGATGAACAATCCGAATACTCATGAGAATTGCGAGAAGTGTAGTCATGGAGCGTTTATGAACTGCACGAAGGGAAAGTGCATCCACGGTTCGACTGTCAAGAGTGCTATTGGCACAATGGAAGCAACATTCTGGAAGATGAAGGGCACTTACAAGCAGATTGACACAATCATCTGTCCTACACAGTTCATGAAGTCAAAGATGGACTATAACCCGGTCTTTAAATCAAAGACTGTGGCGATGCTCAATTTCATAGATGCTGTCGAGCGGAAGGACACAGTAAAGAGAGATTATGTTCTTTACTTCGGTCGCTTTTCAGAGGAGAAAGGCATCAAAACCTTGATTTCCGTGTGCAGAGAATTGCCTGATGTACAGTTTATTTTTGCCGGCACAGGTCCTTTGGAAGATGAGATTAAAGGTGTGAAAAACATCAAGAATGTTGGCTTCCAAACTGGCGAAGCATTAGAGAAGCTGATTAAAGAAACCAGATTCAGCATATATCCTTCCGAGTGGTATGAGAATTGCCCGTTCTCTGTAATGGAGAGCCAGATGTACGGAACACCGGTTCTCGGAGCAGATATCGGTGGCATTCCTGAACTTATCACAGTCGACGAGACTGGTGAACTGTTCGAGAGTGGAAATAAGGATGAGCTGAAGAAACAGATTCATAAACTGTGGGGAGATAAGGAATTGACCGACGCCTACAGCAGGAATTGCAAAGACATCCGCTTTGATACAGCTGAGCAGTACTATCAAAAGATTATGAAGATATATAAAAATTAGGAGACGAGAAATTATGGCGGAGAAGAAACTTAACGGAACAGTAATCATTACATATCGCTGCAACGCACGTTGTTCCATGTGCAACAGATATAAGGCACCATCTAAGCCGGAGGAAGAAATTAGCATTGAGACTATCAAGAGGTTGCCTCCGATGTACTTTACGAACATCACTGGTGGTGAGCCGTTCATTAGAACAGATTTGAGGGATATAGTCGCCGAACTTCGCAAGAAGAGCGACCGCATTGTCATCTCCACAAATGGCTTCTTCACAGACCGCATCGTGGCTTTGTGCAAGGAATTTCCTGATGTCGGTATCCGTATTTCTATTGAGGGCTTGGAGCAGACCAATAACGAGATCCGTGGTCTTCAGAACGGCTATCAGCGTGGTTATGGCACCCTCAAGAAGCTCGTTGAAATGGGGATTAAGGACGTTGGTTTCGGCATGACAGTTCAAGACAAGAATGCTCCCGACCTCGTACCTCTTTACAAGATTTCGGATGAAATGGGCATGGAGTTTGCCACAGCATCCCTGCACAATAGCTTCTATTTTGTCGAAGCAAAGAATATTATTCATGACCGCCCAATGGTTGCGAAGAATTTTGAAGACTTGGTTAACGAACTTTTGCGATCGAATAGCCCGAAGAAGTGGTTCAGAGCATACTTCAACCACGGTCTTATCAACTATATCTACGGTCAGCCGAGACTTTTGCCCTGTGACATGAGCTTTGATACATTCTTTATCGATCCTTATGGGGATGTTATGCCCTGCAACGGAACAAAGGACAAAGAGGTCATGGGCAACCTGAATACTCAGACATGGGACGAGCTTTGGAACAGCCCAGAAGCGGAAGAAGTCCGTAAGAAAGTTCGCTGCTGTGACCGCCAGTGCTGGATGATTGGTTCTGTTTCTCCGGCTATGCACAAGTATATCTGGAAGCCGGCATGGTGGGTCGTGAAGCATAAGGCAAAAGCACTTTTCAGCAAGCATCCGTACTCCATGTATGAGAATAAGATTTGCCGTGATTATAGAGACGGCAAAGTGACTAAGGAAGAACTCGATAAGTGTAGCACCTGCGATATGTGCGCTGTGATTAACGACGGTCTGAGTGAGGCAAGTAAGGAACAGCTTAAGAGTAAGACCGGTGAAGAGATTGTGGATGCGGATATTGCGGCACAGATGTAGGATTGAATATAAAATGGGTGGCATGAAAAAACGTTTCAAACAATATCTAAAAACACTTTTTTCTACTTCTGTGAAAAGCCTCAAGAAAACAGTGGAGGGGTATGATTATATCTCTTTTGATGTCTATGATACGCTTATATGTCGTGTAACTAAAAATCCAGAAGAAGTATTTGAGTTAATGCAAGAGGAGCCTTACGTCAAAGAAGAGTTTCCTCATAATGACTTTTTAGAAGTGAGAAAAAAAGCAGCTTCAATGGCGGTAAAAAGGAAAAACAGCATTAACATTACACTAGACGATATTTATCGAGAAATTGGAGATATCACTACTGCAGATTCTAACAGAGTTAAAGAGATAGAGCTTAAAGTAGAGGAAAGTGTATCATTTGCATCAGAGGCTATGCTTGAATTCTACAATTGGTGCAGAGATAGCAATAAAACAATCATTATTATTTCTGAGATGTACCTTCCTCACGAGTTCATCGAAAGAATATTGAACGAAAACGGTTTTACAGGATATGAAAGAATATATGTATCTGGTGAGCAGGGAAGTTCGAAAAAGGAAAACTTGTATCAGATAGCATTAGATAGTCTTGGGATAACCCCCTCCGATATTATACATGTTGGTGACTCTTGGCAAAATGATTATGTTTCTGCAAACAAGAATGGTATCAAGTGCAAATTGATTAACCAGTCGAGACTGACCAGAAATTTTCCGCTTAAGGAAGTATCAATGAATGGTGAGCAAGACTGCATAAGCAGATTGGTTTCGTATGAGTATTCGGAAAGTAAAACGCCATATTATGTGTTTGGCTTTTCCTGCATAGGCCCGCTGATGATGGGATTCTGCCGTTGGATTCATGACAAAAGTATTGAGGAGAAATGCGATGAACTTCATTTTTTATCAAGAGAAGGTCTGTTGCCATACAGAGTCTATAAGATGCTCTACCCAGATGAAAATGATAAATGTGAGTATCTTCCTCTATCACGAGACAGCATCAACGTAACCCTGAAGGAGAAAGATGGAAGGTCTATACTATTAGAGTATTTGGAAGAAAGAAATGTAAAAGATAAATCTGCACTTGTCGACATTGGTTGGAGGGAAGTATGCAGAGTTTATTGAATAGTACCGTGCTCATGGGTGCGGGGGGGGGGTAATAGGTTTATATTTCGGTCTCTCCATAGAAGAAGATGTTAACGATGAGGGGAAATATGCTTATGCTTTTGACGCATTTGATAATGGCGAAGAGAAAGATTTGATATGGTTCTCTCTTAAATTGCTTGAATTCATCCTCTGTGGAAATCAAGCATCAGTAAAGCGATTCGAGAGATGTGGCAAAGAAATTATTCCCATTTATAAAGAAAAAGAGTTTTCTGAAGAGATTGGGGCTCAGCTCGATGAAGTGACCGAAGGAGTTGAAAGGTTTTGCGAAAAATTCAAATGCTTCTCAGAACTAAATGGAATGCGGGTGACAAAATCTCAGTATTTAAGAAATTATGTGTTATTGATCAAGAAAGCACGACTTTCTACATGTAATCTATTTAAAGATTTCAAGCCACTGGAATCATATGGCGATTCCACACTAAATCTGTTTCCACAGCACCGTTTGCCATATTATGTTTTACATGTGGGAACTCTTAAGAGAGATATTTGGGATTCTGGTAATAGCATATTGTTTCTAAAGGCGTTATTAAAGATACCGCTTCCTGTTTGTGGCATAATAAAAGTACCGAAAGTTGCACAGTAAAATTCCATAATGTA
>JAJQHZ010000006.1:156-14481 GCA_021199475.1 Lachnospiraceae bacterium | reverse complement strand
GATTCAGATGATGGACGCAGGCCGCGCCTTGCACAAAGTGCAATTTCAGATGGCGCGGCTCTCCTTATTCTGTCCAGCATCCGATTCAAATGCTAGACGCAGGCCGCGCCTTACACAAGGTGCAATTTCTTATAGCGCGGCTCACCGCTCAAATAAATGCAGAAACAGCCCGCTGCGCAGCTTCGGCTCAAACCAGGTCGATTTCGGCGGCATCAGAAGTCCCGCATCTGCGACCGCAAAAAGCTCCGCGATGGAAGTCGGATGCATCGCGAACGCGACTGCCCAGCCTTCCTCATCCACCAACCGTTCCAGTTCTCCAATTCCCCGGATCCCACCGACAAAATCGATCCGCCAATTCCGTTTCGGGTCCTGAATATCCAGCACCGGCCCGATCAGGCGATTCTGCAGAACGGACACGTCCAGCCCTTCAACCGGATCCGTGCTTCGGTATTGCTCTTTGAGCTCCATATGATACCAGCGGGAGTCCAGATACATCATCACGCAGCCCTTTTTCTGCGGCTTTTGCCCCATCTCGCAGGGTGTGATTGCAAACGTCTCGCCCGCACGTTTTAAAAACTCCTGTACGGTCAATCCGTTCAGATCCTTTACTACCCGATTATAATCCATAATCAGCAATTCGTCATCCGGAAAAAGCACCGAAAGGAAATAATTAAATTCCTCACTGCCGTCATAGTCCGGATGCTCCGCCCTTCTCATAAGTCCAACGCGAACCGCAGATTCCGCGCGGTGATGTCCATCTGCGATGTAGATCCGGTCAATCGCGGTAAAGGCTTCGCAGATTTCCAGAATATCCGAAGTATCATCCATCCGCCAGCCGCGATGGCCGATCCCATCCTCTGAGACAAAATCAAAGATGGGCTCCTGTCTCTTCGCGCGGTCAATCACTGCTGCCACCCGCTCATCCCGATGATAAGCCAGAAAAATCGGTCCGGTCTGCGCACTGCACTGATCCACGTGATGAACCCGGTCCTCTTCCTTCTCGGCGCGGGTGTTCTCATGCTTTCGAATCACATTGTGAATATAATCGTCTATCGAAGCGCAGGCGACCAGCCCCGTCTGGCTCCTTCCATTCATTGTCAGCTCATAGATATAGTAGTTCTTCTCAGAATCCTGAATGAAAACGCCCTCCGCGATTTCCGCCTGAAGCATCTCATCCGCTTTCTGGTAAACCTCCGGCGCGTACATATCCTGTGCCGGGTCAAACTGCGTCTCCGGCCGGTCTATGTTCAAAAAGGAAAGGCAATCCTTTGCAGCCGCCGCAGCCGCTTCCTCCCTGCTGTACACATCATAGGGAAGCGCCGCCACGCGGGACGCATATTTCTTTGCCGGAAGAACTCCGTAAAATGGAACAATTTCTGCCATACATATCTCCCCATATTGTCCAGCATCGTTTTTGATGCTTTATGTCATAAGGAATCCTCCGATTTCGTCGGCATCTTCACTGCCGCTTCTCATCCATTCTTTACCACGCGCACCCGTATCACATCACTCACTGCTTTGAGTCCCTCCACAATCTCATCGGGAACCAGAGCATCCAGATCCACCAGCGTATATGCGTAATCGCCGCGGCTGGTGTTGCTCATATTCTGAATATTCATATCGCCGAGCACATCGGTAAAGCGGCTGATCATTTTCGGCACGTTTTTGTGGTAGATGGCTACGCGGGAAACGTGTGTGCACACGCCCATGTCGCAGTTCGGATAATTCACAGAATTCCGGATGTTGCCGTTCTCAAGGAAATTCCGCAGCTCGGTCGCTGCCATCACCGCGCAGTTTTCCTCAGCCTCCGCCGTCGACGCACCCAGATGCGGCGTGATAATGACGCCTTTTTTGCCAACCGTTACCGGATTTGGAAAATCCGAGACATAACGGTGAATCGCTCCGGTCTCGAGTGCTGCGATGACTGCTTTTTCATCCACCAGCAGATCCCTTGCAAAATTCAGAATCACCGCATTCGGCTTCATTTTCGCAATGGCCGCCTGATCGATCATGCCGCGGGTCGAATCCATCAGCGGTACATGAATCGTGATGTAATCGCACTGTTCATATATTTTTTCCACATCCGTGACGTGGTGAATCGTCCTGGACAGATTCCAGGCCGCATCAACCGAAATGTACGGATCGTAGCCGTAAACCTCCATGCACAGATGCGTCGCCGCATTCGCCACCTGAACGCCGATCGCGCCCAGACCGATGATACCCAGCTTTTTACCGCGCAGCTCCGTGCCCGCAAAACGCTTCTTTTCTTTTTCCGCCTGCTTCTGCACCTCGGCGTTGCCTGCCTGGCTCCCGACCCAGCTCACTCCGCCGACGATATCGCGCGCCGCCAGCAGCATGCCCGCGATGACCAGCTCCTTCACGCCGTTCGCGTTTGCACCCGGCGTATTAAATACGACAATCCCCTTTTGCGCGCAGAGCTCAATCGGAATATTATTGACCCCGGCGCCCGCCCGCGCGATGGCCTGCAGCGAATCCGGCAGCTCCATCTCGTGCATATTGGCGCTGCGCACCAGCACGGCATCCGCTTCCGCGAGATTATCCACCTGCGCATACTGCCCTGACAGCTGATTCAAACCCGCAGTCGCAATCGGATTTAAACATTTATATTGAAACATTTTTCATAACCCTCTTTACAGTGTCTTCTCCTCAAACTCTTTCATAAACGCCACGAGCTTCTCCACGCCCTCCAGCGGCATTGCATTGTAAATGCTTGCCCGCATGCCGCCAACCGTGCGGTGGCCTTTGAGGTTCACAAATCCGGCAGCCTCCGCCTCTTTCACAAACCTCGCGTCGAGCTCCTTGTCGCCGGTCACAAACGGAACGTTCATCAGGGAACGGTCCTCTTTTACGACCGTACCGCGAAACAGTTGACTATTGTCAAGGAAATCATAGAGAACCGCGGCCTTCTTCTCGTTGCGCTCCTTCATAACCGAAAGACCGCCCATCGCCTTGAGCCACTTAAACACCTTGCCGCACACATAGATGCACCAGCAATTCGGCGTATTGTACAGCGAACCCGCATCCGCATGCGTCTTAAACTTCATCATGGTCGGTGTGCCTTCGAGCACGTCATCCGTGATCAGATCCTCGCGGACAATGGAAATCACCATACCAGCCGGGCCGATATTCTTCTGAACGCCGCCGTAGATGATGCCGTAATCTGTCACATTGACCGGCTCCGAGAGGAAGCAGGAGGATACATCGGAAACCAGAAGCTTTCCCTTCGTGTTCGGAAGCTTTTTGTACTTTGTGCCATAAATGGTATTGTTTTCACAAATATAGACATAATCCGCATTCTCTCTGATGGCAAGATCTCTGCAATCCGGAATGTAGGAAAAAGTCTGGTCTGCGCTCGATGCCACCGCATTTGCCGTGCCGTATTTCTGCGCCTCCTGCCATGCTTTTTTTGCCCACTGACCGGTAATCACATAATCGGCAACGCGGTTCTTCATCAGGTTCATCGGGATCATCGCGAACTGCAGGCTCGCGCCGCCCTGCATGAACAGGACCTTATAATTGTCCGGAATGCCCATCAGGTCGCGCAGATCCTGCTCCGCTTCCTGAATAATATTGTCAAACACCTTCGAGCGGTGGCTCATCTCCATCACAGACATCCCACTGCCCTGATAATCCATCATCTCGTCCTGCACCTCACGCAGAACCTCCTCCGGCAAAACTGCCGGACCCGCTGAAAAATTGTAAACTCTGCTCATTTTTTCATAATCTCCTCTTATTACTGTCTGTCATCCCAGAGGGATGCTTTATGTCATAAGGAATCCTCCGACTTCGTCGGCAATCCTTATGACAAAGGACGCAGGCCACGCCTCGCACGCAGTGCGACTTCAAATGGCGCGGCTCACCCTCTCATTCCTTCTTCGCCAGATCCTCTGCGTCGAACGCAGAATCAATCGGCGCGCCCGGCGCTACCATCGGGAATACCTTGTCGTCGCTGTCGATCTGACAGTCAATCACGACCGGACGGCCAAGTCCGATTGCCTTCTCAAGCGCCGGACCAAACTCCTCCTTTTTCGTCACCCGAATGCCGACTGCGCCCAGCGCTTCTGCCAGCTTCACGAAATCAACGGCATCATTCAGGATGGTCGCGGAATAGCGCTTCTCATAAAACAGCGTCTGCCACTGGCGCACCATGCCGAGCACGTGATTGTTGATAACGACCTCAATAATCGGGATGTTGTACCGCGCTGCGGTCGCAATTTCATTCATATTCATGCGGAAGCAGCCGTCGCCGCCGATGTTGATAACGGTCTTATCCGGATTTCCGACCTTCGCGCCGATTGCTGCACCGACACCGTATCCCATCGTGCCCAGTCCGCCGGAGGTCAGCAGTGTGCGGGGCTTCGAATATTTATAATACTGAGCGGCCCACATCTGGTGCTGCCCGACATCGGTCACAATAATCGCATCGCCCTGGGTCTGACGGTAAATTTCTTCGATAATATACGGTCCGGTCAGACCGTTTTCATTGTATTTCAGCGGATATTTTTCCTTTAACTCCTTAATGGAATCATCCCACTCATCATGGCGATGCTCCTCAACGCGCGCGTTCAGACGCTTGAGCACCTCGCGCACATCGCCGATGATACTGACGTCCACCGGGATATTTTTGTTGATCTCAGCCGGATCTACATCAATCTGCAGCACCTTCGCATTTTTCGCAAAGGTAGCGGCATTGCCAATCACGCGGTCGCTGAAGCGCGATCCGATTGTAATCAGCAGGTCACAGCGACTGACGCCCAGGTTTGCCGTCTTTGTGCCATGCATGCCAAGCATGCCGCAATACAACTCGCTTCTGCCGTCATACGCGCCCTTGCCCATCAGGGAATCCGCCACCGGCGCATGAATGATCTCTGTGAACGTTTTCAATTCGTCCGCTGCATCGGAGCGCCCCGCGCCGCCGCCAACGAACACGAACGGCCGCTCACTCTCATTGATCAGCTTTACCGCAGCATCCAGATCCGCCTCGCGGATGTACTCCGTACTGCGCTCCGGCTTTTCCGGTCCCTGCGGTTCAAAATCCGTCACCGCCGCGGTCAGATCCTTCGGAATGTCAACCAGCACGGGTCCCGGACGGCCCTCCTGCGCAATCCGGAACGCCCAGCGGATTGTATCCGCCAGCTTCGTAACATCCTTTACAATAAAGTTATGCTTTGTGATCGGCGTTGTGATACCGGCAATGTCCACCTCCTGAAAGCTGTCCTTGCCGAGCAGTGACACGCCTACATTGGCGGTGATCGCCACAATCGGAATCGAATCCATATAAGCCGTCGCAATGCCGGTCACCAGGTTCGTCGCACCCGGGCCGGAGGTCGCCAGGCAGACGCCGACCTTTCCGGTCGAACGGGCATAGCCATCCGCCGCGTGGGAAGCGCCCTGCTCGTGGGAGGTCAGGATATGTGTAATCTCATCGCTGTGTTTGTACAGCTCGTCATAAACATTTAAGATGGTACCGCCCGGATAGCCGAAAACCGTATCCACCCCCTGCTCCTTTAAACACTCAATTACAATCTGGGAACCATTTAACTTCATCCGTATCTTTCCTTCCTGTATATCAATTTCTCCAAAATTTTAAAACACTACTCTCTTATATTCGCTGCCGTCCGGACACATTCAATCCACAACGAATGCTTCATTTTCTGATCCGGACAGACCAGAGAAAACTCAGGCATTCCCCGGTACTTCGAGCACCGCGCCGCGGCTTGCGCTCGTCACCAGAGATGCGTAGCGCTTCAGATAGCCGGTATTGACCTTCGGCTCTCTCGGCTGCCATGCTTCTTTGCGCTTCGCCAGCTCTTCCTCACTCACATCGAGTGTCAGCGTGCACTCCGGGATATTGACCTTAATGAGATCGCCCTCTTCTACCAGAGCAATCGGGCCGCCCACTGCCGCCTCCGGGCAGACATGTCCGATCGATGCGCCCCGGGAAGCACCGCTGAAACGTCCATCCGTGATCAGCGCTACGGTAGAGCCGAGGCCCATTCCCGCGATGGCAGAGGTCGGATTCAGCATCTCCCGCATGCCCGGACCGCCCTTCGGCCCCTCATAGCGGATAACCACCACATCGCCCGGGTTGATTTTCCCACCAAGGATGTCTGCGATCGCGTCCTCCTCACAGTCAAAGACACGCGCCGGTCCTTCATGCACCATCATCTCCGGCGCAACCGCCGAACGCTTCACCACGCTGCCCTCCGGAGCCAGATTGCCCTTCAGGACAGCCAGGCCGCCAGTCTCACTGTATGGATTCTCCACCGGGCGAATCACTTCCGGATTCAGGTTTGGACAATTCTTGATATTTTCACCGACGGTCTTACCGGTCACCGTCATGCAGTCGAGATTCAGCAGATTCTTCTTCGTCAGCTCGTTCATCACCGCATAGACGCCGCCCGCCTCGTTCAGGTCTTCGATGTAGGTCGGACCGGCCGGTGCCAGATGGCAGATGTTCGGCGTGCGCGCGCTGATCTCATTTGCAATGTCTACGTCAATCTCCACACCCGCTTCATGCGCAATCGCCGGAAGATGCAGCATGCTGTTCGTCGAGCAGCCAAGCGCCATATCCACGGTCAGCTCATTTATAAACGCCTTCTCCGTCATGATATCGCGCGGACGGATATCCTTTTTCAAAAGCTCCATGACCTGCATACCGGCCATCTTTGCCAGAATAATGCGGTCCGAATACACAGCCGGAATCGTTCCGTTTCCTTTCAGGCCCATGCCCAGCACCTCGGTCAGGCAGTTCATACTGTTCGCGGTATACATACCGGAGCAGGAGCCGCAGGTCGGACAAACATTCTGCTCAAACTCAGAAAGCTCCTCGTCGGTCATCTTACCTGCCGCGTGCTCGCCCACCGCCTCAAACATACTCGAAAGGCTGCGCTTTCTTCCTCTGTGATGCCCCGCCAGCATCGGCCCGCCGCTGACAAAAATCGTCGGGACATTGATGCGCGCCGCCGCCATCAGAAGCCCCGGCACGTTCTTGTCGCAGTTCGGGATCATGACCAGCGCGTCAAACTGGTGGGCCATCGCCATACACTCGGTCGAATCCGCGATCAGGTCGCGCGTCACGAGCGAATACTTCATGCCGACATGTCCCATCGCAATCCCATCGCAGACCGCAATCGCCGGAAACTCTCTCGGCACACCGCCTGCCAGCGATACGCCAAGCTTTACCGCCTCCGTAATCTTATCCAGGTTCATATGACCCGGAACTACTTCATTATAAGAATTTACAATGCCTACCAGCGGCCGCTTCATCTCTTCCCCGGAAAGTCCCAGCGCGTGGAACAGGGAACGGTGCGGTGCCTGCTGTACGCCCGTTTTAACCGCGTCACTTCTCATATCCGCAAATCTCCTCTCTTTCCTTAATACGAATTCTCCGTTTTATTTTCGATACGGTTTCGGACAATCTCTAAAATAGCCTCTGATCCTTTTCCCCAGATGATGGAATAAACAGCCACAAAAATCAGCTGCATCCAGAGCTTATTCATTGACCACCGGTTCTCTAATAAGTCAAGCAGCCAAATCATTATGAGAATAAATATAAAATTCAGAACCATCCTCAGCTTCCTGAGCCTCTTCTCCAGCTTATTCGTGCCCTCCCCGTTTTTCATAACTCCTCCCACTCACACTTACACGTTATACCCGCTCCACGAGCAGATCGCCCATCTTCTCCGTACCTACGAGAGTACAGCCATCTGACGCAATATCCGCCGTCCGGTACCCTTCCTTCAGCACCTGTCTCACCGCGTTCTCAATCGCGTTCGCCGCTTCATCCTCATCCAGCGAATAGCGAAGCAGCATCGCCGCGGAAAGCACGGTCGCGATCGGGTTCGCGATATCCTTGCCCGCGATGTCCGGAGCGGAGCCATGGCTCGGCTCGTACAGGCCAAGCTTCGTCTCATTTAACGACGCCGAAGAAAGCATTCCGATAGAGCCGGTCACCATGCTCGCCTCGTCTGAGAGAATGTCGCCAAACATATTTTCCGTGAGAATCACATCAAACTGCGCCGGGTCCTTCACAAGCTGCATCGCGCAGTTGTCTACCAGCATATGGGAGAGCGTCACATCCGGATAATCCTTCGCGACCTCTTCTACAACCGTTCTCCAGAGCCGCGAAGAATCCAGCACATTCGCTTTGTCCACACTGCAGACCTGTTTCCGACGCTTACGGGCAGTCTCAAATGCTTTCACCGCAATCCGGCGAATCTCATTTTCAATGTATACAAGCGTATCCGTCGCCGTCCGGAGGCCGTCCACGACCTCGGTGTGCCGCTCGCCAAAATACAGGCCGCCGGTCAGCTCCCGCACGATCACCATATCAAACCCGTCGCCAATCACCTCGTCGGAGAGCGGGCAGGCCGCTTTCAGCTCATCGTACAGATACGCCGGGCGAAGATTCGCGAACAGATTCAGCGCCTTGCGGAGCCCCAGAAGTCCCGCCTCCGGGCGAAGATTCGCAGGAAGCTGATACCACGGAGAGGTCTTCGCGTCGCCTCCGATAGAGCCCATCAAAACCGCGTCGCTCTCCTTCGCAAGCGCAATCGTCTCATCCGTCAAAGGTACGCCATATGCGTCAATCGACGCGCCGCCCATCAGCAGGGCTGTATATTCCAGCTCAAATCCATATTTCGCAGCCGCCGCATCCAGAACCCGCCGCGCCTGCCTCACAATTTCCGGACCGATTCCGTCGCCCGGAATGACTGCTATTTTGTAGCTCATAATTTCCTGTCCTCCTTACAATCGGATAGGGAAACGCTTTTCTGCCTATCCGTCTGCGCGGGCTGCGTCCAGAGAAAGCTGGAAATTTCCATACGCATCCCTGTGATCGAGCAGGAGGCGACTTGTCGGCTCCTGCTCGCCCGCGCCGGCCGCGTCCGGCTTTAGCCGGAATAATTCCTTACGCGGCCGTGTGCATAAAAACGCTATGCAGCCAAACTGACGCATAGCGTTACTTATTCGGTATCGTTATACCGTCCTCTATCTTATGCCTCCCCGGCTTTTTCAACCTCGGCGATGGCAGATTTTTTCATCGGGATCCTGCAATTTTTGTTGCTTCCGAACTCAACAATGCAGTCCTCATCTGTAAGATCAATGACCACGCCATAGAACCCGCTCGTCGTAACAACGGTGTCTCCGACCTCCACAGAATTAATCAGATTCTGCATCCGCTTCTGTTCCTTTCTCTGCGGGCGAACCGCAAAAAAGTACATCGCCACACCGATAACCACGATGTAGATGACAAGTACCATCATACTACTGCCCGTCGACGCAGTACTTGAGTCTGTTAATAAATTCAGCATAATGTGTGCCTCCTGCATTTAATTAATGATAGCTTTTTAATGACTGCTTACAATAATACACAATCCATCCCTGTGAATCAAGTGTTTTTTTCTGTTTTTACGCATCCTTTTCCTTTTAATCGGTTTATTTACCCTGTTTTCTCCAAAAAATACGGGCCAGGCCAACAAAAATCTGCCGCATTCATAATATAGGAAACGATATTAGTCGTTTCCTACTGCATCGGTACCCGCGCATAGAATATTAAGCCAGCAGCTTCCGCACCGCCTCCGCGTCAAACACCACCGATGCGGCATGATCCACCTCAATCTGATACAGCGCGTTCGCAGCGATGTGCTCCGCGGCCTGCTCCAGATCACGAATACCGGTCGTATCCGCGTATTGTTCCACCACCGCACGGACCGCCTCCGGCGGCACCACGCACTCATCCTCCCGAACGCCCATGCGCCGGAGCACCTTCGGCAGAGCAAACTGTGAAAAAATAATTTCCTTTTCTTCCGGGCTGTAATCCGGAAGCTCAATCACCGCAAACCGCGACATCAGCGGCGCGCTGATCTGGCTCTTGTCATTCGCCGTCGCGATCGGATACACACCGCCGGTCGGCACCATGCACTCCATGTAATTATCTGTAAAACCCAGATTGTCCAACAGGGTCAGGAGTACATCCGCCGGATTGCCGTTGCCCTTTCCTGCGGCTGCCTTGTCCAGCTCATTGATGATAAAGACCAGATTCGACTCTCCGGCGGCGGAAAATGCTTCCATAATAATGCCCGGCTTTGCGTTTGAATAGATGCGCGAGCTGCCCGTCAGCTGCTCCGGGTCGTGAATCGAACTCATATCCAGCGTCGTCCACGGCATTTTCAGAATGCGCGCCACTGCGTAGGCGACCTGCGACTTCCCTGTCCCGGCCGGTCCGACCAGCAGCATGCCATAAGCCGGGAGCGTATGCGTCCGGTTAATCTGTATGATGGTCTCAATGATTCTCTGCTTGACCCGCTCCATGCCGTACAGCTCCTCATCCAGGATGCGCCGCGCCTCCTGCGGGTCAATCGACTCAAAATAATTGCTTTTCCACCGAATGTTGAGCATAAT
This sequence comes from Lachnospiraceae bacterium, assembly GCA_021199475.1. Classification (GTDB taxonomy): domain Bacteria; phylum Bacillota; class Clostridia; order Lachnospirales; family Lachnospiraceae; genus Choladousia. The sequence continues at coordinate 4,056 of JAJQHZ010000006.1, read as the reverse complement.
CGAGAGCGCCCTCTGCGCATGCCGCCGTTCCTCCGGGGTCACCTCATGCGAGCGGGCCACCGCCAGATTCCGGCGCGCCCACAGACGGATATTGTCCGGAAGCGTCCGCCCCGCGCAATTCAGAAAATCCGTAATGCTCTGCAGGCTGGTCAGCTTCATGTCATCCCCGACCTCCTCCTGCTCATCCTCTTCACGCTCCGGCCCCGGCGCGTCACTCGCGAGCAGCCGCTCAATCATGAACTGAAGAAAGCCATCCTCCGCGGAAAGCTTCGTACCGCCCCCCATACGCAATCTCGCGGATCCGGTAAACCGCGTAGCCGTCCTCGCGATTTGCCCCGGAAAGCCGCACCCGGATATGGCTCTCCCCAAGCCAGCGCAGCAGGCTCACAAACCGCGCGTCAATTTTCAGAATATCCGCGCTCGCCGTTCCGCCCTCCTCGTCAAACTCAAACGCCGTCTTCTGATCCGGGTTTGAAAAAACACCATTCGAATGATGCTTCCACTGCTTCAAATGATTATCCAAAACCAGAATCGGCTTCTCTGCAGACGCCTCCGGCTCATTCGAGCGAATCGTTGTATACGTGCAAATCGCCGCTGCTTTCTTTTCCTGTCCGCTGCTGCTAAAATCAAATACGGGCATGATAGGGCTCCTTTCCTTTCGGATGTGTAAATGCCTGGGTTTCTTTCATTGTATCACATATCCGTACTCGCCTAGCGAGTATGGACGCAGGCCGCGCCAATCGCGAAGCGATTTTCTAATGCGTGGCTTTCATTGTATCACAATTTCCATCCGACCTGTTAGATTCATTTTTTACAATATTTTACTGATTTTGGTGAAATTCATATCAAATCGCCAAATTTATTCTTTTTTAAGATTTGTTCAACACAAATCGAAAAATAAGTGTATAATCCTGAATAGCTCACAGCGAATCCGAAACAATCAAAACAGGATTTCGCACGAGTGCTTTGTTTCATCATCCATTATAGGATGATAAAAACAGTAAGTAACGAAACCAGTGGCAAAAGAGGAGGATTTATGGAAAAATTTAAGGCATTTCTGAAACGAAAAGACATTGAAATTTCCCTGAAGCGCTATGGCATCGATGCACTCGGCGCAATGGCACAGGGACTGTTCTGCTCCCTGCTGATCGGCACCATCATCAACACCATCGGAACCCAGTTCCAGATCGGTTTTCTGACACAGACAGTCGCGACGATCAGCGGCACCGACTATACGGTCGGATCGCTGGCGACCGCCATGAGCGGCCCGGCGATGGCCGTAGCAATCGGCTACGCGCTTCACTGCCCGCCGCTCGTTCTGTTCTCGCTCATCACCGTCGGCTTCGCTGCCAACGCACTCGGCGGGGCAGGCGGCCCGCTCGCGGTCCTTTTTATCGCGATCATCGCTTCTGAAATCGGCAAAGCCGTCTCCAAAGAGACAAGGATCGACATTCTCGTCACCCCGCTGGTCACCATCGGCGTCGGCATCGGACTCTCCGCCTGGTGGGCGCCCGCGCTCGGTTCCGCGGCAATGAAGGTCGGAAGCCTGATCATGTGGGCGACCAACCTGCAGCCATTCCTGATGGGCATTCTGGTATCCGTCGTCGTCGGCATCGCACTGACCCTGCCGATCTCCTCCGCAGCCATCTGCGCCGCGCTCGGTCTGACCGGACTCGCGGGAGGCGCGGCCGTTGCAGGCTGCTGTGCACAGATGGTCGGCTTTGCCGTCATGTCCTTCCCGGAAAATGGCTGGGGCGGTCTCGTCTCACAGGGCATCGGCACCTCCATGCTCCAGACGGGAAACATCGTCAAAAACCCGAAAATCTGGATCGCGCCCATCCTGACCTCTGCCATCACCGGCCCGATCGCGACCTGCCTGTTCGGTCTGGAAATGAACGGCACAGCCGTCTCCTCCGGCATGGGCACCTGCGGCTTCGTCGGACCGATTGGCGTCTACACCGGCTGGATGAACGACATCGCCGAGGGCACAAAAGCAGCCGTCACCGCAAGCGACTGGATCGGGCTGCTTCTCATCTGCATTGTCTTACCCGCCATCCTCTGCCCGCTCATCAATCTCGCGCTCAAAAAGCTCGGTTGGGTCAAGGACGGAGATATGACGCTGGAATAACAGTTATAGTTCCGTAAACGAATACCGCTGCCGGATGCCCGACGCTACGATATCGTAGACCATCGTGCCATCCGGCTGCGTCGTTTTTTCCCACGAAACTTCCTTCCCTTTGAATTTATTGCGCAAAAACGCCTCAATATCCTCAATCTCAACCTCATCGATAAACACATCCCGCATCTGGTTATTCGGGCATTGGTTAAAAATTTCCCATACGGTTTCGTAGCATTTCATGGTCCTGTGGCCTCCCGGCATATCTATTATGTGGTATTTGGCTTCTTATTTGTTTTCTTCTTTGTTTTCTAATTTGTTTTCTAATTTGTTTTCTAATTTGTTTTCTTATTTGTTTTCTTATTTGTTTTCTTATTTGTTTTCTTATTTGCTTTCTTATTTGTTTTCCTATTTATTTTCGCATCCTCATAATCTCATCCACGATCCGCGCCGCTGCCTCTTCCTTGCTCATCAGGCTGAGCTCCGTTTCGCCGTCCTTCGTCAACAGTGTGATAACATTTGTGTCGGTACCGAAACCGGCGCCTTTGATCTTGACGTTATTCGCCGCAATGATATCCAGATGCTTGCGCTCCAGCTTCTCCCGCGCGTGCGTAATCATGTCCTCGGTCTCCATCGCAAAGCCGCAGAGAATCTGCCCGGCGGGCTTATTCGCTCCCAGCGCGGCCAGAATGTCCTGTGTCCGCGCAAGTGCCAGGCTCAGGTCGTCGTCGCTCTTTTTTATTTTCTGGTCAGAGACGGACGCCGGGCGATAGTCCGCGACCGCCGCCGCCATGATGATGGCGTCCTGCGCGCCTGCGCGCTGCGTCACCGCCTCATACATATCCTGCGCGGAAACCACCGGCACCAGCACTACGCCGACTGGTGACGACAGATGCGTCTTTCCGGATACCAGTGTGACCTGCGCGCCGCGCTCCCGGCACACCTTTGCCAGTGCGTAGCCCATCTTCCCGGTCGAATGATTCGACAGAAAGCGCACCGGATCGAGTGCCTCCATCGTCGGACCGGCTGTCACCAGAACGCGCATGCCCTCCATATCCTTTTCCCGGGCAATCTCGTTCCTGACGTATTCGACAATCTCATGCTCATCCGGAAATTTACCCTTCCCCGTATCACCGCAGGCCAGCTGGCCGCTCGCCGGTTCAATCACCGTCCAGCCATAGTTTTTCAGCGTGTTCAGGTTATTCTGGGTCACCGGGTTCTCATACATCCGCGTATTCATCGCGGGCGCGATCAGCTTCGGGCAGGTGCAGGCCAGAAGCGTAGTCGTCAGCATATCATCCGCAAGCCCATGCGCAAGCTTCGCGACCGTATTTGCACTCGCAGGCGCCACAAGCGCCAGATCCGCCCGCTTTGCCAGCTCCACATGCTCCACATTGAACTGAAAATTCCGGTCAAACGTATCCGTCAGGCATTTATTTCCGGTCAGAGTCTCAAACGTGACCGGCGTAATAAACTGCTGCCCGTTTTTCGTCAGAATCACATGCACATCCGCATGCTGTTTTTTCAAAAGGCTCGCCAGATTCGCCGCCTTATACGCGGCAATACTCCCGGTCACACCGAGAATAATTGTTTTCCCATTTAACATAACAAGTCGCTGTCCCGCTTTCTATAAGATCTCTTCGGCAATTTTACCACGATACCGACAAAATGAAAAGCAAAATAAATTCCATTTTGGCATCCCGGGATTCGCTCTCAGAATGTTTTTCAAAATACTCAGGCAGCGAAAAACGGAGGGCTATACACACCCTCCGCCTCATGTTTTC
>JAJQHZ010000121.1 GCA_021199475.1 Lachnospiraceae bacterium | reverse complement strand
AGGTTTCTCCGCCTTCATTTGTGCTAATAAATGGGGGCGGGAACTAAAGATAATTAAGAAAAAGGTAAGAATAAAGCCACAAGGAAGAAATTCCTTGCGGCTTTTCGTGTATTGTAGTAAAATAATCTGCGATTTGTAAGTATGAACAGCTGTTGATGACATCAGTAAGAGAAGATGGCGAATACGTATTAGTATGACTGGAACGCTGAAGCGGAACTGGATGCAGGACAGCTTATATTAGTAAGTATGGCAAGCTTCCGTTGAGAGAAGAAAATATAAAATTATACACATGGAGGACGTATTATGAAGGGAATTATTCTGGCAGGCGGCTCCGGTACTCGTCTGTACCCGCTGACCAAGGTGACAAGCAAGCAGCTGCTTCCGATCTATGACAAGCCGATGATCTACTACCCGATGTCGGTGCTGATGAATGCCGGTATCCGCGACATTCTGATCATCTCCACCCCGATGGACACCCCGCGTTTCGAGGCTCTTTTGGGCGACGGGCATCAGTTTGGCGTGCATCTGTCTTACGCCGTTCAGCCGAGCCCGGACGGACTCGCGCAGGCTTTCATCATCGGCGCTGATTTTATCGGTGACGACACCGTAGCAATGGTACTGGGCGACAACATCTTCGCCGGCCACGGCCTGAGAAAGCGCCTGAAAGCCGCGGTAGAGAATGCCGAGAGCGGCAAAGGGGCAACCGTATTCGGCTACTACGTCGACGATCCGGAGCGGTTCGGCATCGTTGAGTTCAACAAGGACGGTCATGCCGTCTCGATCGAAGAGAAACCGGAGCATCCGAAGAGTAACTACTGTGTGACCGGACTCTATTTCTACGACAACAAGGTCGTTGACTATGCGAAAAATCTGCAGCCCTCCCCGCGCGGCGAGCTGGAGATTACCGACCTCAACCGCATCTATCTCGACAAAGGCGACCTGAACGTAGAGCTGCTCGGACAGGGCTTTACCTGGCTCGACACCGGCACGCACGAGAGCCTGGTCGAGGCGACAAACTTTGTCAAGACCATGGAAGACCATCAGCACCGCAAGATCGCCTGCCTGGAGGAAATCGCCTACCTTAACGGCTGGATCACCCGCGAGGAAGTGCTTGAGATCTATGAGGAGCTCAAAAAGAACCAGTACGGGCAGTACCTGAAGGACGTACTGGATGGGAAATATCTGGATGTATTGCATTGAGAATCAAATGATTTCAAAATCATTGCAAAGGAGTGTTTTCGTGAAGCCATTGATACTGATTCCGGCATACAATGAATCAGAAAATATTGAGCGTGTCGTGGATAATATTGAAAAAAACTATCCGCAGTATGACTATGTGATTATCAATGACGGCTCGACTGATACGACCCGGAAGATATGCGCCAGAAATGGATATAATGTCCTGGATCTGCCCATCAATGTGGGACTCTCTGGCGCGATTAAAAGCGGTATGCGTTACGCGAACTATTATGGATACGATTATGTCGTACAGATTGACGGAGATGGCCAGCATGATCCGTGCTATATAGAGGCTATGCTGGATAAGATGAAGGAAACCGGCTGCGACATCGTTATTGGCTCGCGGTTTAAAGAGAAAAAGAAGCCGTTTTCTCCCAGAATGCTTGGGAGTCATCTGATTTCCGCTTCGATACGTTTGACAACGGGTGGCAAATATGTCAGTGATGTGACGTCAGGTATGCGTCTGTTTAACAAAAAGATGATTAAGCGGTTCGGATATGATATCCATTACAGCCCGGAGCCGGATACTCTGGCTTATCTGTTGAATTGCAATGTCAATATTCAGGAGGTTCAGGTAGAGATGTACGACCGCGTCGCCGGTGTCAGTTACCTGGACTTTAAGTCCTCCATCTGGTATATGATGAAGATGATGTTTTCAATCTATATTTTTCAGTGGGTTCGGATACGTACAAAGGAGGGGAAGTAATGTCTTCAACCTTTCGCGCCTTGCTGGTAGCGGCGTCTGTTATTACAGTGATATGGATTCTGCGCCAGATCAGAAAATTCCGCGTCAAGATGGAAGCCGCAATCTACTGGATCTTCCTGGCCTGTATTTTGCTCTTCCTTGCAATCGCTCCGGAGTTTTCCGTCAAGATCAGTAATCTGCTGGGAATCATTTCACCGGCGAACCTTATCTTCCTGGTCATGATTTTCCTGCTGACAGAGAAGGTTTTCACAATGTCTATCGTGGTATCTCAACTGGAAGAAAAAGTATCCGTCCTGTCGGCGGAGCTTGCGCTTCGAACACATTCTGCAGAGCACCAGCTGGATCGGCTGACAGCCGGGGAGAAGGAGAATTCCTCCGCATCATCAGATGACGAAAAGAGAATGAGAGACACTGAGGCGATGAGTGCAAAAGAACAGGGCCGTGCAGAAGCAGCTGCGGCGGTGACAGGAGCAGAATATTCAGAGGCACAGGCTGCCAAAGATGGGCTTAAGATCTCTGATCATGTGAAGAAAAGAGAGGGGAAAACAGAAGGTTTAGGGGCAACGGCCGTCAGAGACGGGGAGAATGCCCGCGAAAATGGGTCTGCAAAAAGGAAAAAGAGTCAAAAGAGGGATTCCCATGAATCAGAAAAAACAAACGGATAAGCACACCTTCGTAATCTGCGCCTATGGGGAGAGCCCTTATCTGGATGAATGCATACAATCCCTTCTGACACAGACGGTAGAAAGCCGGATTTATATGGTCACGTCCACCCCGAACGAATGGATTGCGGCACGTGCGCGGGAGTACGGGATTGAACTGCGGGTGAATCAGGGCGAGAGCGGGCTGGCCGGCGACTGGAATTTCGCCATTGACCAGGCTGAAAGCGAATTGGTGACACTTGCCCATCAGGATGATGTCTACCTGCCGGAGTATACAGAGAGCATTCTTGCTGAATCAAAGCGGGCGGCAGATCCGATTATTTTGTTTACGGATTATTGTGAGCTGCGGGAGGGTGAGACAGTGATGAGGAACCGGCTCCTCGCGGTAAAAAGGATTATGCTGACGCCGCTGAAATGCAGATGCTTTGCAAAAAGCAGATTTATCCGGAGACGGATTCTTTCTCTTGGCTCTGCGATTAGCTGTCCGACTGTGACCATGGTGAAACGGAGGCTTCCCGCTGTGCTGTTTCGAAATAACATGAAAAGCAATATTGACTGGCAGGCATGGGAGGAGCTTTCCCGGGAAAAAGGCTCTTTTGTCTACGTTCCGCGCGTGCTTGTGAAACATCGTATCCATCGGGAATCCACCACGTCCCGGCTGTTGGAGCATTCCGCGCGGCGGGAAGAGGATCTTTTCATGTATCGCAAATTCTGGCCGGGCTGGATGGCACGGTTCATAGAGTTTTTCTATGTCAGAAATGAGAAATCGAACGAGCTGGACGACTGAGCGATGGAAAGAATGAAGTCGCAGTCCGATCTATTCAATCATGGTGAGAGGTTCATACATGTGTAAAAAAATAGCGGCGGGCATTGTGACATACAACCCGGATTGTGCCAGACTGGCGGAAAATCTGGACGCGGTCTGCGGACAGGTGGACCGTGTCTTTCTTGTGGACAACGGCTCTGTAAAGGTGAGCCAGATACGCGAAATGCTCCGGCATTATCCAAATTGTGAGCTGCACTGCAATGCGGGAAATGAGGGGCTCGCGAAGGCTCTGAATCAGATTATGCAGCTTGCGAAAGAACAGGGGTACTCCTGGGTGCTGACGCTGGACGAGGATTCTGTCTGCGAATCAGGCATGGTAGGGAAGCTGGCCAGCGCACTCAAAACAGAAGAGAAGCACAGCCCGGCAAATATAGAAAACACAGATGCCAAAGCCAGAACGGAGATATGCGCGGAAAAAGCCGACGCATTACATGAAAGAGCAGAAATTGGGATCATCTGCCCGCGGGCAATCGACGACCGAATGAAGGAACGCAGAGAATCAGAGCGCCCGGAATTCTCAGAACGTCCAGAACGGATCCAAGACTGCATCACAGCGGGCTCCCTGACATCCGTCCGGGCGTGGGGAGCAGCAGGCGGATTTGATGAGAAGATGTTTATCGACTTTGTGGATGTAGAATTCTGCACCAGGCTCCGCACGGCAGGCTATGAGATTCTGAGAGTTCCGGATGCTTTGATTCATCAGCAGTACGGCCGTATACGGGGAAGCTTTCATCTGTTCGGAAAGGAATTTTATCTTTTTGACTATTCGCCGACCCGCGTCTATTATTCCGTGAGAAATCAGATTTATTATATGAGAAAGCACAGAGCGCATATCCAATTGGAAAAGCAAATCTTTTTTCTGCTTGGGTATACTGGAAAACGGATTGTTTTCGAGCGCAGGAAACGCGAGAGCGTTCAAATGATTGTGAGGGGAATCCGGGATGGAATCAAAATGCAGATATAGGAAAGTGGCCGTGCTGCTTTCTTCTTATAATGGAGAACGATTTATCCGGGAGCAGATTGAGAGCATCTGCGCGCAGACATACCCCAATCTGACCCTGTATGTGCGCGATGACGGTTCTACAGATGGTACGGTGGAAATACTCGAAGAATACCAGAGACAGGAAAAGCTGGTGCTGCTGAAGGGGGAGAATCTTGGATTCATCGGAAGCTTTTTCCGGCTGTTGCGGGATTGCGGCCGTGCGGACGGTGGTTTCGCACAGAATCCGGAGACGGATAGAACAGAAGAAAATCCGAACACAGCAGACTATTATGCGTGGTGCGACCAGGACGACATCTGGATGCCCGACAAGATTGAGCGGGCTGTGGAATGGCTGGAGAAGGATCGCATGCAGCATCCTGTTTTATATTTTGCAGGCTATGATTATTACGACGAGAATATGAAGTTCGAAAAGCATGGCCTCGTCCATGAGCGGGGGCCGTCCTTTGCCAACTCTCTGATGGACTGCATTCCCCTTGGATTTACCAGCGTCTTTAACAGCAAAGCGCGGGAAATGATGCTTGCACAGATTCCTGAACACTGCTGCGGCCATGACTGGTGGACCTATATGGTATGCGCGGCATTTGGCCGGGTACTGTACGACAAAGAATACTGTGCAGTAAAATACAGAAGGCTGCAGACCTCCGTCAGCCCGGGAGGAAAAAACTTTATTGCGCTTCAGATCTGGCGGTTTCGGAAATTTTTTATGAATGATTATTTTGCAAAAATCAGGGAGCAGCTTCGCGAATTTGCTGCCATTTATGGCGAGCAGCTTTCGCCGGAGAATCGGAAAATCATGAAGCTGTTCACAGGTTCCCGTTACTCCCTGCCCAGAGCATTGAAAAAGACCTTCTATCCAGTCTGGTTTCGTCAGGGGCTGACAGAAGAACTGATGGTCCGGGTGCTGTTTCTGATCGGCAGACTGTGAACCACCTTGCAGTGACATCATGGCAGATGATACGGCTCCCTTTCGGATAAATTCGGGTTGTAAAATGGATCTTGCCGACCCTGATAGCAGTCGAGGGAGGGCAAACCGCTGTGCGCTATGCGTGCAGATTTCGGAACCAGAACACGCACCTGAGGAAGTACCGTGATGAAATGCTGACTCTGTACAAGCGTGTCACAATAGCGATATACCGTCTCATCAAACGGCTGATTTTCGCGGCGGCTTAGAAACGCTCGAAAATCAGCTGTTTTTGTCATGAAACACCATGGCCCGACGACACTGCAGTTTCGCTGCGACATGGCGAGGTAGCAGTATCCTGTGTCACTGTCATGAAATTTGTAAAAAGGAGAGCGAAGCTGACCGTCTGTAGTATACAAAAGCCCACTCTCGAGAATTTTATTTTTCGCATAATAAACCCGGGCACTCGTCAGACCGATTTCTCCTCGCTGACAGTTCCCGAACAGCTGCTCCGCCCAGTCGGCGGTCCACATCTCTTTCACATGGTAAAAAACAGCCAGAAAGGCACCTGTGGCCTGCTGTACAGAAGATACAAATTCAAAATTCTGCCAGGAAGAGATGGCGGTGAGTTGTCCCTTCAGTCCATCCGGGCAGTCGAGCAAGAGCACGGAAATAAGCGGCTGCTTTTGACAGGCATAGGATACCTGATAATAGCCAAACTGCGGAGCTTTTTGAACTGCCGCAGATATCTGGCAGCGCTTCAGATGGTTCTCCAGCGCGCGCAGGGCTGCGTCGTAGGCCCATGTCTTATTCTCCGGGTCACCCGCGACCGAGTTGTTGTGGACACGCCAGTGATACAGGATTTTTGGAATGTGACAGATGCTGTCCGCCAACTCGGTCGTTTTCAGAATGAAATCATAGTCCTGCGAGCCGTTGCACTCATCGGAAAAACCACCCGCCCGGTCAGCCAGACTTTTTCTTACCACATAAAAATGGGTAATATAATTACACGAACGCAGCAGATCAATGCTGAAATCCGGCTTAAAATAGGGATCATAATAATTGCCGTCCAAGGCGCTCATCTTATCCTCATCCGTATAGAGAACGTCAATCCCGGGATTTCGGTTCAGCGCTGCGACGATCTCATACAAGGCATCCGGTGCAAGCACATCATCGTGATCCAGCAGGGCGACATACTCCCCGCCGGCCAGGGCCAGCGCGGCATTTGTATTGCCGGAAATCCCCAGGTTCTCAGGCAGACACGTGTAGCGAATCCTTCCGGAACCGGACCGTGACTGATATTCGGAAATGATCCTGACGATCCGGGATGAGGCAGAATCCGCCCTGGCAGATTTGATGGATTCGCTGCTTGCTTGATTCGTGCTTTCTCTGGCAAATACGGAATCATCCGCACTCCCATCCGCAAGACAAAGCTCCCAGTTCGTGTAGGTCTGAGCAAGCACGGACTCGATCATCTCTCGCAAAAAAGGCTCCGGCGTCTTATAGAGCGGCACGACAATGCTGATCAGCGGACGTCTCGAAAAGGCTCTCTCCTGTCTTCGCTGCGCAGCCAGCTCGTCATCCGGCGTTAGATGCTCTTTTCGCCATCCGTTATACTGATACATAAACTCTATGCAGTCCAGTGCTTTGCGTTTCAGCGAAAGCAGCCCGTAGGATTTCAAATGAAAGACGGCATTTTTGATGTTTGCGGTATTGATATAGTTTCCAATCTGCGGCATAAAAGAATTCTCCCAATTTCGTTGCGTTCTTCCGATTTTGATGTTACAATAGAAGCCATGTAAAAAATAATAAATAATCGTTTCACGTTCGATACGGTACGCCGAATCATACGAATGTGATGGAATAGATTGTAGCACAATCATTTCCGTGTTTCAATCATTCAAATGAGAATCTGCTTTTAAGCTGTATTTACGAAATCAGAAAGGATCCTGCCAGGAGAGAACTGCCGCAGGTCGAAGGGAATATGATAAAAAAATTATATAACCAGTATAAAGAAATCATCCATTACCTGATCGCAGGTGTTCTTACGACAGTAGTCAGCCTTGGCGTCTATTATGCCTGTGTTCTCACATTCCTGAACCCGGAATACGCCCTGCAGCTGCAGGCGGCCAACGTCATATCCTGGATCGCGGCGGTGACGTTCGCTTACTTCACCAATCGGAAATTTGTATTTGAAAGCAAGACCGAGCATGTCGGCAAGGAAATGGCATCTTTCTATATGTCGCGGGTGGCGACCCTGCTGATCGACATGGCCTGCATGTTTCTGATGGTCACCCTCATGGGCATGAACGACAAAATCGCGAAGCTCATCGTGCAGGTAATCGTCACGATCGGGAATTATATTTTGAGTAAGTTTTTTGTTTTTAAAAAGTGATGCGAGTAAAATAGACGGGAATGTGCATTATCATAAAGCCGGAATGATGGGGAGGGATTTGTTTTGGCTATACCAACGAACATAAAAACGTTGCTGTCTGGTAATGTGGTAGAGTGGGCGAGGATTGAGTTCAAGGAGACATGGGATGCAGCTGCCTCACTAAAGACAGTGTGTGCGTTTGCAAACGATATAGACAACTGGGGCGGTGGATATATAGTTATTGGAGTGCGGGAACAGGATGGCCATCCTCAATACCCCCTGAAAGGGATTGATACGGAAAAGGCAGATGCTTATCAAAAAGATATTCTGGAAAAATGCAAACTACTCAGGCCTGCGTACCTGCCGGTCGCTGAAGTCACGGAATATCAGGGAAAACAATTTATCATTCTTTGGTGTCCGGGTGGAGACGGCAGACCATACTCTGCTCCGAAGACCATGAAGAAAGACAATAGAGAACGAATCCATTATATTCGAAAAATGTCCAGCACAGTAGAGCCTTCTGACGATGAATTGAAAGATTTGTTTACGCTTGCCAACAGAATTCCTTTTGATGACAGAATTAATCATCAGGCGGAAATATCGGATTTGAATATTACGCTTCTTCAGGAGTATCTCAGGGAGGTGAAGAGCTCCCTGTATGAAAAAGCGATGACAGGTGATTTTACAGAAGTATGCAGGGATATGAATCTGATCAGTGATTTGCCCGAGTATGTGAAGCCAAAAAATGTTGCCCTGATGTTTTTTAGCTCGCAGCCTGACAAATTTTTCCCATGTACACAGATTGATGTTGTAATGTTTCCGAAAGGACTTGGAGGCGACCAGATTATCGAGCAAACGTTTCGGGGACCGATCCATGAAATGCTCAGAGGCGCTTTGCGCTATATCAGGAACATGGTGATTAGCGAAATGGTAATCAAGTATCCGGACAGAGCAGAGTCGGATCGATTCTTCAACTACCCATTTGCAGCTATAGAGGAGGGGCTTTCGAATGCAGTCTACCATCGTGCATATGACGAAAGAGAACCAATAGAGGTCCGTGTAGAGAACGACCGGATAGAGATTCTGAGTTTTCCTGGACCGGATCGTTCGGTAACGCCAGAGGGGCTGAAAAGCTATCGAGTCACAAATCGGCGTTACAGAAATCGACGGATTGGAGATTTTTTAAAAGAATTGCATTTGACAGAAGGACGTAATACAGGATTTAAGAAAATCCTGGACGCTATGGAAAAAAACGGTTCGCCAAAGCCGGAATTTGAGACAGATGAGAGCCGCAGCTATTTTATTACCAGACTTTTTATCCATGAAAAATTTTTGAGCCAACCCCAATCACCCCCAATCAGCCCTAATCAACCCCAAAAAGAATCGCTTAATTCGGCTACGAAACATCCGGGCATGGAAGGAGATCGCGAGGATTCTGTGAAAGAGACAGGATTGCGGGGACAGATTTTAAATCTGATCGGATCGGACCCAACTATTACGAAGAAGAAAATGACCGAGCTGCTGAATGTCTCCATGTATGCTTTAAAAAAGGAACTGTCCGCAATGAAAAAAGAACGTGTTGCAGAATATGCCGGTTATAGCAGAAATGGACATTGGGTGGTATTCGACTGAATCTCCTACTTCGCCAATTGTAATGGTGTACAAACAATCTGAGATTGGAAACTGATAATTGAAGGAGCAATGTAAATGGAACATTATATTACAGAAATTAAAATAGAAGAGCTCAGGCATCTGTCTAATCTTGTAATACATCTTGACGCGGACAAAAGACAGCATTTAATGATTACCGGAAAGAACGGCTCTGGTAAGACGTCTTTACTTGAAGCGGTCAGTAAATACCTGTCTGCTATCAATGATGGCAATCTGATGAAAATAGATGGAATCTATCAGAATTGGCTGGGTGTGGCGGAAAAAGAGCTGAAAAATGCAAAAACAGAGGCACAGAAAATCAGGGCTGAAAAAAACTATCAGGAAAAATTGAACTACATCAGAAGATATAAGAATGGTGTAGAGATTTGCTTTAATGATGACAAAGAACTGGAAGCATTATATATGGGCGGGAGGTTTATAACTGCTTATTTTCCGGCTCAAAGAAAATCGGAATTTCTTCAAAGCAAGGGCGTGGAGAATATAAAACTGGAAGAATCCTATAAGATTGAATCAGACCCGGGACGGCTTCTTCTGAAATACATGGTGCACTTAAAAACACAGCAATCCTACGCACGCAATGAAGGAGATACTGAAACGGTCGACCGAATCCAAATATGGTTTGACAGGTTCGAGGAAGCATTGAAGATTATGCTGGATGACGAGACTCTTTCATTAGAATACGATTATAAGAAGTATGATTTTATCATACATGAAGATGGGAGAAAACCATTTGGATTGAACGAACTCTCAGATGGATATTCATCGGTCTTATATATTGTTTCGAACCTTATCATTCGTATGGATCAGAACTGGCTGTTGAGCGGAGGCACAGTAGAGTACAATACAGAAGGAATTGTGCTGATCGATGAACTGGAAACACACCTCCATATCGAATTGCAAAAGAAAATTATGCCATTTTTAGTGAGCTTTTTTCCAAATCTTCAGTTTATTGTTTCAACACACTCTCCATATATCCTGAATTCGGTATCAAACGCGAAAGCGTATGATCTGGAAAGGTGTATGGAGATTGATAATCTATCCTTATATTCCGCTGATGGACTCGCGGAGGGCTATTTTGAGGCGGATGAGTATTCCGCTGATTTGAGAGGTAAAATTGAACGATATCGTACGCTGGTTGATAAATCTGCGCTGTCAAATGAGGAACGCGCGGAGAGGGCAAAGCTGCGATGTGAACTAAAGGATATTCCAGGTGATTTGGCGCCGGAAGCAAAGGAGCAGTTTGAGGAGATTGAAGGAAAACGATGGCTGAAAAAGGATAACAGTGAAAGATATACAGAATGGGCGGTATATCTTGAAAATGTTGTGTGACAGCAATATGTGAAGTACAATCGAACATGTGACAGATATGTAAAATGCGTAACACAAGAAAGGCTCCAGATTCGTTCGAATTAGGGTTGAAAAATGCCGTATATTGTGGTATTATGTTTTCTGTTTCATTGCAAAGATTTACAAGAAAGTACACTTTATTGTAAAAGTGTTATCAAAGAAAGTGACAGTAAAAAATGGACAAGATTGCGGTACTGATACCATGCTACAACGAAAGCAAAACAATTGAAAAAGTAGTCCGGGACTTTCGTAATGCACTCCCGGATGCAGTCATCTATGTCTATGATAACAATTCGACGGATCATACCGATGAGATCGCCCGCAAAGCGGGCGCGATTGTGCGCTACGAGTATCAGCAGGGAAAGGGTAATGTCATCCGCAGAATGTTCCGGGATATCGACGCAGAGTGCTACATCATGACCGATGGCGACGATACTTACCCGGCGGAATACGCACCGGAAATGGCGGATAAGGTATTAACCAAAAAAGCAGATATGGGGATCGGCGACCGTCTTTCTTCTACTTATTTTACTGAAAACAAGCGTCCATTCCATAATTTCGGTAACAGCCTGGTTCGGAAAGCGATCAACGTGATGTTCAAAACCGACATCAAGGATATCATGACCGGTTATCGGGCCTTCAGTTACCAGTTTGTAAAATCATTTCCAGTATTATCTAAAGGCTTTGAAATTGAGACGGAAATGAGCATCCATGCGGTTGATAAAAATATGCTGCTCGAAAATGTCATCATCGAGTATCGGGACCGGCCGGAAGGAAGTGAGTCTAAACTCAATACCTATTCGGACGGTATGAAGGTGTTAAAGACAATTCTTCGTTTATATCGGAATTATAAACCATTTGCTTTCTTTGGAATTTTGAGCGTGATTCTGCTGGTAGTTGCCGCGGCATTCTTTGTGCCGGTGTTTGGCGCTTACCTGGCAACAGGCGAAGTATTAAGATTTCCAACACTCATTGTATGCGGGTTTGTGGTATTGGCAGCTGTGCAGGCCTTCTTCTCCGGAATGATATTGCAGAATATCGAACAGAAAAACCGGCAGGACTTTGAGATGGAACTGCATCGGATTAATGAGCGGTTGAAGGAAATGTCTAGTTAGTAATCCAGGAGATTTAATGAAATGGCATCTGTATGGAATGAAAAAACGAAAACTGTTATTATTATACTCATTTTTTTATTTGGCTATGGATTAGTGATTAATTATTCCTATAATAACTGGGAAAACATAGAAAAGCATACTTACAAAGTTAATGTAGAGATTGAATTTGCTGAACTAAATGACATGGAGTTTGAAAAAGGTTCATTCTATGTAACCGGGGAAGATCCATATATAATTCTGGAAGACCAACAATTGAACAATGTAAGAAGAATTGCTGTCAATTTTGCTGACAGTTTTACATCACCGACATATGTTAGCATATATTATGCGGGAGCAGGCGATAATTTTACAGAAGAAAACTGTGCTACTAACAAGGTTTCAAATGATGAAAACTCAGTATTGATAAATATTGATGCAAATGACATCGTAAAGGTAAGAATTGACATAGATTCGGAATCCGATGATGCTT
Organism: Lachnospiraceae bacterium; assembly: GCA_021199475.1. Taxonomy (GTDB): domain Bacteria; phylum Bacillota; class Clostridia; order Lachnospirales; family Lachnospiraceae; genus Choladousia. The sequence goes on along the minus strand of JAJQHZ010000121.1, from coordinate 2,218 downwards.
TTATCATCTCGGAAATAACAGCAGAAGTTTTAAACTTCACGTTCTATACCTGTCTGATAAATAGATATGTTTTATTTTATTTCATACTAATAGTGATTATTACAATTTTGCAACTGCGTAAAAAAATCCTTACAAGAATAATATTACGAGTCGAGCATATTACTAATTGCGTAATGAAACGAACCTTATCTAAACCAGAACTGGTCATAGTATGGGTTGCTACAATAGTTTCTATAATTCGTATTTGTTTATCATACAATACTCCTGTATACATGATTGAGAATTCATTATACGATGATGCTAATCTAAGAGATAAAGCAATATCTTTATTACAAGGAGACTGGCTTGGCGAATATAATCAATATACCTTGATAAAAGGAATAACTTATTCGTTATTCTATGCAGTTTGTTCGCTTAGCAGGATACCATATACATTATTACTTTCCTTGTTAATAATAGCTGCATCTATTGTTTTTGTACGAACTATAAAAAACATACTTCCCTTTAAATACACGCATTACTTATTGTATGTTTTCCTTATTTTTTCTCCTATAACGTTTGATTTCTCCGTCGCGCAAAGATTATATAGAAATTCCTTGGTATTTCCGCTTGTCTTATTTATTTTTTCCGGAATACTTGGAATATATTTGAATTTAGAAAATTTCAAAATTGCCAGACGATACTCCACTTTAGCCGGAGTAAGCCTGTTTTTTTTCTGGAATTTACGAGAAGATTCCATCTGGATACTTCCATTTATTGTTACCGCTATTATTATATCGTTCATATTTTCCTATGCGTCCTATCGCAAATCAAAGAATAGTAAAATTTTGTTAAAAAAAGCATCCATATTGATGATGCCATTCATATTTTTATTTGCTGGAAATATGATTCTTAGCAGCATTAATTATACATATTATGGTATATTCACAACCAATGATCGTACAGATGGCGTATTTGCTGATGTTGTCGGCCTTTTTATAAAAATTGATTACGAGGAAAAAGATACTAATCTTGATGAAACGAAGTGCTTTATGTCCATCGATAAATTTGGGTATATTATTGATCATAGTGAAAGCTTAGCTGAGTATAAAGAAATATTCCTTACAACCTATAATGCGTGGGCAAACGGTACATTTGGGGGTAATTATGTCTACGGTGACCATATACAATGGATATTTCGAATTGCCTTAACAAATGCCGGATTTTACCAGGATGCTATAACTACACAAGATTATCTAAAAGATGTTTGCAGTGAGTTAGAAGAAGAAATTTCCAAAGGGAATATGAGTTTAAAAAAAGGAATCTTTCTTTCCAGTAGCACAAAAATGATGACAATAAATGAATTGCCAGGCTATTTTATCACATTGTTTACAGAGATGCTGCCAAAGGTTGTTTCTTATTCTGATACCATTGCTAGCAGTGAAAAAAGCAGTGGAACATATGAAGTCCTGAGAAGTTGGGAAGGACTTGTTAATTCATATATTCTTTATCCTGAAGAGGAAGAGAATTTCTATACCAGGTTAGCATCAAAGACTGTTGCGTCAGAGAATAAAATTATTTATTTATATCAGAGTGCGTCTGGCATATTATGGGGAAGCACGATTATCTTTTTCTTTCTGCTGACAGTTTTACAGATATTTAATATAAAGTGGAAGGATACAGAATTGTTCAATCAGTGGCTCATAGCTTGCGCAATGCTGTTAAGCACATTAGTATCATTATTGATTTTTACCATTTTTTCGGGATGGGATGAAGGGTTGTCAGTAACATTTTATTGTTCTGGCGCTTTTCCACTAATACAAATATTTGAATTTCTGTCAATTTCTGCAGGAATAAGCTCAATTCGCAGGTGTAAATGCGTCCGTTGCCATGCGTAAGTGCCATGATTGATAACACTAATTGCATGGAAACTGGAAATAACGCTAAATCTTAGCTTCCATAAACATTTAGCACACATTGAGTGAGACAATAATGATTATCTATACTATCGAATAATAACATATAATCACATTAAGTAAATGTGATTGATAGCCTTTCCGTTCTTTGCAGAATATTGACTTTAGGAGAAATAATTTCAAGAAGAACAGAAAATTAAAGTGAAAACATTTCTTTTATGTTTTACGAGGAGGGGAAATAAAATTGATAAAAATAACGATAATTGTTCTGTTTGTGGCATAATAAAAGTACCGAAAGTTGCACAGTAAAATTCCATAATGTA